>CALCPB010000148.1 GCA_937897665.1 uncultured Halomicronema sp.
AAGGATGGGCACTCATAACTTAGGAGAAAGCCGCTTGGGTTTGCTGCTGTAATAACTGGCCACCAAGGCCAACAACAGCCACCAAAGCGTACTGACCTGGGGCCGATACCAGATCGTATCGACCAAGCCATGCACCAACATCCCAGCCATGGTGGCCAGGGCCGCGATCAGCCAGTAGGCTTGCACCGACTGCACTTCTCGCAACCGCTGCAGCAGGCGCCAACCCTGGCCCAAGGTCACTGACAGTAACCAAAGGAACACCGTGAGCCCGATCAGTCCGGCTTCGACGGCAATTTCTAGAAAGACCGAATAGGCGCTCAGAGCAGTGTAGTTGGGCTTTTGATAGAGGGGATAGATTTGGTTGAAGGCGTCGTTGCCGGGGCCAATGCCCAACACGGGGCGCGCCTTGATCATGTCCACTACCGCCAGCCACACGTTGATGCGAAAGTTGTTACTGCTGTCATCTCGGCCTGCAAAGATGCTCATGACGCGATCGCGCAGCGGTGCCAGCGCCGCCACCGACAGCACCAAAAAAGCTGCCGAGCCGCCTAACAGCAGTGGGATGGCCCACCGCCGCCAAAAATCATTAAAGCGAATGCTCCAAAACTGCACTAGCAAGACGGCCAGCGTAAACCCACCGGCCACAAAGCCTAACCACCCGCCCCGGCTAAACGTCAGCACCAAACAGGCCGTATTCACCAGCAGCGACAGGGCCGCTAATACTTTGGGAGTCCACCGCGGCCAGGCAAATACCGCGGCCCCACTCAACATCACCGCCGGAATCAAATAGCCCGCCAGCAAGTTCGGATTGCCCAAATAGCTATACACGCGAGTCGTGCCCGCCAGGTTAGAGGACGGGTCCACCCAGGTCGCTAAGGCATCTGCACCAAAAAACCACTGCCGCAGGCCAAACACCGAAACGACCAAAGCGGTGAGCAGATACACCGTAATCAAACTCGTGCGCAAGGGAGGCCGCCGCAGCACTCGCGCCAGCAATAAAAACAGTAAGACGTTGAGCGTTAGCTTGATCAACCCGGCGATCGCGGCCCCCCGCACGGGTGACACCGCTGTCGCCAGCAGCATCACCCCCCAATAGCTGATGACCATGAGATGAACTGGAGTCAACCCTTCCCCCGCCTCATCAGATACCGTCAGCAGCAGCCAAAAGGCGCTACAGGCCAACAGCAAGATGCCAATCAACGTGGTTGAGACATAGGGCGCTAAGGCGAATAGAATCGCGGCCACGCCCAGGGCGATCGCATCACCCCACTGCAGCAGCCAGCTGCCTTGTCGCCACGAGCGCGCAAAGGCTAACAGCCGGTGCAGGAGGCTAACCTCGCGCCACTGGTGCAACGCAAAGCGATTGAGGGTCAGGGTTTGCCAAGCATTACTCAACATAGTCCAGGGTGCTGTCCCAGCATTACTAGGGTTTATTCTGCACTATTCCTGCCTTTTCGCGAGTCTTCTGATCGGAATCTCAGCTAAAGGTAAACCCCGCCTCCTGCCAAGACAGCAGCGCCGACTCGTCCGGCAAGTCCTGCAGGTCAGTATGGGTCACGGCACAGCGGGGTTGGCCCAGTTCCGCCAGGCAGAGATTGGTGTACAGGCGAGCAATCACCTGTCGGCCCTCTTCTGTGGCCGCGAGATACCGCATACTGTCTTTGACATAGGGATAAACGACCTGCCAAAAGAAATAGGGATATGCGGTCTGCAAATCCTTCGGGGTCGCATAGCCCAGCACCCGATTCATCCCTACTTCTTCAAACTCTTGAAACAGCGCGGGCAGCTTCTGCAGATAGAACGGATCACTAAGTTGCCCCAACAAATCGGCGGCTCGGCATAGCCCGCCGGAGCTCAGTTTGTCTTGATAAGCTGCCCCGTGGGGAATGGGAAATCGCGTCATTTCGATCGCCGTTTGTAAGCTTTTAGGATCGATTTGCGGCGGCAAAGCCAAGGTTGCCACATAGGCTTTGCTCCGATCAACATGACAATCTTGCAGCGCTGCACCGGTGGCCGTTGGCGGAATTTTGACCCAGCCACTGCGACCATCAAAATAACAGTAGCGATCGCAATTATCTCGCCCTAGAATGCCTTTAACATAGCCAATATCATGGCAGAACAGCGACAGCATAAACTGCAGCCAATCAATCGGTGAAACCGTACCTTCATGATGCTGCTTACCAGCTAAAATCGCTTGCCCCACCTTGATGACCTGCCAGCTGTGGTCGAGGGTATGGTAAGGGGCGTCACCTTTCACAATGGCCTCCATTACTGGATTGACCAGCTCCATCAGCACATGATCGTAGCGGGGGCCAAACGGGCCAAATAAGGTCTGGTAACGATCGCTCAGCCAAACCAATTTAGCGTCAAAGTTGAGCATATCTTTTAATCTCTAGGGGGTCGATGTTGTAAAAACAAAGACTCTAGCTAGCCGATTACGGAGAGAGAACAAATTTTTTCGGGCCTGGCTACCTCAATCAGCCTAGGCATTCAATCAGTTTATGGACGGTTTTTGAGGGAAATCCAAAACGAACTATTAGAACAGGGATAGTTATGGAAATGTCTTGGATGTGTTTAATCTAACCAATAAAATTTTGGGGAGACAGATATGAATCAGCTTTCCCTGTGATTTAAATCAAACAAAAGGAGAATTCTTTGCGGAAACTTCTCCCGACAATCGGTAGAAACTTTGAAAAACGAAAAAACAGCGATCACACCATCGCCAAAATCGACCCAACAAATGCTGACCTTACCCGCCTAAGCGACCAAACCAGCCTTGCACTTCTTCCTAAGTGAACAAGATATCGTTGCTCAGGGAGTTAAGAAGAGGTCGAAGATGCCGCTCGGCTCTGCATCACGGCATGTTCCATCCGTTTAAAGTCGCGATTAACTTCTTGCCACAGCATCTTGTTGTGTGGGTCGAGGCGCAGCGCCTTTTTCAGAGCGCGGCGGGCTTTTTCGTAATGGCCATGGCGGATCAAATAGCGGCCCCAGCGTTGATAGGCGATCGCCTGCCACTGTCTGACTTCGAGGTCATCGGTTAGACGCTGCGCCAGGCCATCAACCAGCGCGATTGCCCGCGGAAAGCGCTGCGCTTGAAATAGCAGCTGCAGTTGATTGAACCCTCTCTGCTTGAGGGTCTGATCTTCCGGAGAGAGGTCGGGGTTGACTTGCACCGTCACACGGCTCGCCGCTGGGCGAGTGACCGTAACTTTGGGGCGTGTCGAGACGGTTGAGGTGGCCGTGGCGGTGCTCTCGGCAGCCGCGACGGGCGTCGGCATGGCGGCCGAGAGTGCCTGATAGGCCTGGGTAATGCGGATGAATTTGTCTTCGGCTTCGCGATCGCCAGGATTCATATCAGGATGATAGCGGCGAGCCAATCGCCGATAAGACGCCTTAACTTCCTCAAAGCTGGCATTAGAGCGCAATCCCAATACCCTGAGTTCATCCACCAGTTGCTTACGCACCTTGTCTACCGCCTCCCATGACTCACGCGGTTTGGAACCCCCACCCCCCAAAACGCCAGGTAGAAGCAAACCGCTAACTAAGAATGAATGGTGTAAGTCTATCTTTTAATTTCAAAAATGGTGCGATCGCGCCGCTAAATCTTGCGTCTGCGCACCATCATCGACTCCTTCACCTACCACCACTAGCTTTCTTTCCGTAAAAAAGACCTAAAGTCAATAGACTTTAGGTCTTGATGTAAATATTCAAGATTGTCGGTCAAACAAGTTCCCTAAGCTAGAAGCCCAGAGGCAAGCGTAGGACGACTTCCGCCTTTAGGCTTCCTCGCTTCGCGTCCCCTCCGTGTCAACGGCAATTAGCCAGAGGGAACCCTAGTTCGTGGCGGCTGCCACGGCTTCTTGAGTCCGTTCTTCAATCACCCGGTCAATCAAGCCATATTCCATTGCCGCTTGAGCCGACATGAAATTATCGCGATCGGTATCGCGCTCAATCTCTTCCAGAGTTTTGCCCGTGTGCTTAGCCAACATCTGATTCAGTGTGTGTTTGATCCGCACCACCTCTTTCGCCTCAATTTCAATGTCGGTGGCCTGCCCGCGCGCGCCCCCCAGAGGCTGGTGAATCATGATGCGGGCATGGGGCAGCGCTAGCCGCTTACCCGGTGACCCCGCCGCGAGCAAAAAGGCGCCCATAGAAGCTGCCAAGCCCACACAAATGGTGATCACCTCAGACTTGATATGCTGAATGGTGTCGTAAATCGCCATGCCCGCCGTCACCGAGCCGCCGGGGGAATTGATGTAGAGATAAATTGGCTTGCTATTGTCATCAGAATCGAGATAGAGCAGGTAGGCCACGATCGCATTTGCGATATTGTCATTCACCTCTTCTGACAAAAAGATGATGCGCTCCCGAAATAGCCGTTCGTAAATGCTGATCCATTGCTCATAGGGACTCCCCGGCATGCGGTAAGCAACGCTTGGAACACCAATAGGCATGATAAAACTCTCCTGAAAGACGTGACTTGAAGTAAAAGAACTTGGAAACTGACGCGATCAGCAGACAATAGCGGTTTAATTTGAGTCCAGCACCCGGTCAATGAGCCCATAGGCTTGCGCCTCATGCGGCGTCATATAAAAGGTGCGATCCATATCCTGAGTCAGCTTTTCGATCGTCTGTCCCGTATTGCGAGACAGCACCTCTAAAATGAGCTGACGTTTGGCCAGCACCTCTTCCGCATTGACTTGAATATCCGTCGCCTGTCCCTGAGTGGCCACCTTGGGCTGCACCAGGGTAATCATGGCGTTGGGTAAGCTCACCCGTTTGCCCGGAGCTCCCGACGACAGCAACACCGTCGCCACCCCAATCGACTGCCCCATGCAAATCGTCGTGATCTCCGATTTGATATGCTGCATCGTATCTAAAATCGCTAGCGCCGCCGTAATGCCCGACATGCCCGAGAAAGCATCCGCCATTCCCGCCGTCACGGGATCGCCCATCGAGTTGATATAGAGATTGATCGGCTTACCCTGATCTTCCGAATCAAGGTACAGCAGGGCTGAGATTACTGAGTTCGCCAACCCCATCGTGACAGGCTGATTGAGAAAGATAATGCGTTCCTGACTTAGGCGAGTGTAGATATTAATCCACTGCCAGGACTGACCTCCCGGCACCTGATAGGGAACGCGCAAAATTCCATCGACAGACATAGCTACTCTTAAGCCATTGCAGGCATTGCTTTGGGCAGGTCTTTGGTACTCTCTAGCACCCGATCAATCAGGCCATATTCCTTGGCCTGTGCCGGAGTGAGATAGAAGGTGCGATCGGTATCTTTGGCGATTTTTTCCGCCGGTTGCTGGGTCGTGCGCGACAAAATGTCGAGCATTGCTGCTTTGTTATCCAAGACTTCTTGGGCCCGAATCTGAATATCCGTTGCTTGGCCGCGGCCCATGCCAATCCGCGGTTGATTGAGCACGATGGTGGCATTGGGGAGACTCGCCCGAAAGCCCGGTGTGCCTGCCGACAAAATCATGGCCGCCGTACCCATAGCCTGACCAATACAGATCGTATGCACCGGCGGTTTAACGTAGCCGATGGTGTCGCAGATAGCGAAGGCTTCAGTAGCTTGGCCAATCGCATCGCCGGTATACCAAGAGGTACCGGTGGAGTTGATGTAGAAGTAAATCGGCTTATCGGGGTCGTCAAACTGTAAGAACAGCAGCTGAGCGATAATCAATTTGGTGACATCGACACCCAGTTGGCGCTTGTACTCATCTGCCGAGACTAGCGGTAGCCCTAAGTAGATGATGCGTTCCTTCAAAAGCAACGACGGCAAATCAGGGGGAGGAGTGCGATAGTAAGCACCACCGCCACCGCCATAGGGAGCTTGCACAGCACGAATTGTTGAACTCATAAACGAATGTAATAACTTAGGCTTCGCAGTTCCTAACATAGTAACGTGTGTGTGAATTCTGTCAGGGGGCGGGATATCCCTACTTCATTGTCCAGTCAATCGTTTCGGAGTTTGCCCGATGGGTATAGCCTTACACTGCGCGCTCAGTGACCCCTATTTAGACAGCCAACAAACGGCGAGTCAGCGGCAGCTGGCGATTTCCATTCAAGCGGTGGTGGATGAGGAAGATGGTCATGCGCCACTCAACCTCGGGCTCATCTTGGATCACAGCGGCTCGATGCAGGGGCCGCCGTTGACATCTGTGAAAGAAGCGGCGGGGCGTCTGGTTGATCAGCTCTCTGACACCGATTTGCTGTCAATTGTGGTATTCGATCATCGGGCTAAAGTTCTGCTGCCGCTGCAGCCTGTGAGCGATCGCGACACCCTCAAGCGCAAAATTGCTACCCTCAAACCCAGCGGCGGTACGGCGATCGATGAGGGTCTGAAACTCGGCATCGAAGAATCGGCTCAGGGCAAACAGGGCAAAGTGTCTCAGATATTTTTGCTGACCGATGGAGAAAACGCACACGGAGCTAACCAGCGCAGACTGACGCTAGCTCAGGTGGCCGCCGACTACACTCTTACCCTCAACACCTTGGGCTTTGGCGACCACTGGAACCAAGACATCCTAGAGCAGATTGCCGATGCGGGCGGTGGCACTCTGTCTTATATCGAGCAGCCCGACGCTGCTGTCGCCGAATTCAACCGTTTACTGACCCGCGCCCAATCGGTCTTTTTTACCAATGCCTATTTGCATCTCACGCTGCTGCCCGGCGTTCGTTTAGCCGAACTCAAACCGGTGGCCCAAGTCGCCCCAGAAACTGTCGAGTTGCCGTTTTCGCAAGCCGGGCAAGAAATTGTGATCCGCCTGGGAGACTTGATGACCGACAGTCCCCGGATCGTACTGACGAATCTCTACATTGGGGCACAAGGAGAAGGCAGCTTTGCCATCGTTAGCGCTTACATTCGCTATGATGCGCCCACGACCGACCAAACAGACTTACAGTCGGATGTGGTCAGCGTCACCGCTACCGCTCAACCCACCTACCACCCCACGCCCGATGAGCAAGTGCAAAAGCATGTGCTCACCTTGGCCAAATATCGACAAACGCAAATTGCTGAGCAAAAGTTAGCCAGTGGCGATCGCCAAGGTGCTGCGACCCTATTGCAATCAGCCGCCCAGACAGCCCTCCAAATGGGTGATGAAGCCGCTGCCACGGTCTTGCAGACCAATGCAACCCAGCTCCAGGCGGGCAAAGATCTCTCCGAGCGCGATCGCAAACGCACGCGGATCGTCTCTAAGACTCAGCTACAGTAAAACCCTATGCAGATTTCGATCACGCCGTTCACGGTACATAAGCGGGTAGCCCTCACGATTAGCCGAGGCACCCATGCTCAATCCACCAATCTCTGGGTTCGTCTCGCCGCTGACGGCATTGAAGGCTGGGGCGAAGCCACACCCTTCTCAGTCGGCACCCACACCCAAACGGTCACCCAACTCCAGCAAGAATTGACGGATTTAACGCCCGTTTTGTCCGAATTTCATCCCCTAGAACGACAGCGGCTGGCCCCGCATTTAGCGGCGCTGAGCTCAGCAGCCCGCGCGGCGATCGATGTGGCCCTGCACGACTGGCTTGGCAAGCAGGTGGGATTGCCTCTATGGCAACTTTGGGGGTTAGACCGACAGCAAATTGGCCCCACGGCAGTTACTATCGGCATCAGCGCTCCCGAGCCAGCGGTACAGCGATTACACCAGTGGCAAACCCAATTGCCCGATGTGCGATCGATTAAAATTAAACTGGGCAGTCCTCAGGGAATGCAAGCGGATCAGGCCATGATGACGGCGCTCCTCTCCGCGATCCCAACCGGCACCAAAGTGAGCATTGATGCAAATGGCGGATGGGATTTAGAAACGGCGATCACAATGGCTGACTGGTTGGCCGATCGTGGCATCGCTTATTTAGAACAACCCTTACCGGTTGCCCTGGATGAAGCCTTAGAAAAATTGTCGGTGCGATCGCCCTTACCCATTTTTGTAGATGAAAGCTGCTTTACGGCGCAAGATGTGGCTCGGTTGGCTGGTCAAGTGCAGGGCATTAACATCAAGCTGATGAAAGCCGGTGGTCTGACCGAAGCGCGACGCATGATCCACACCGCGCGGGCCTGCGGCTTAGATGTCATGTTTGGCTGCTACTCCGATAGTGCCATTGCCAATACCGCCCTAGCCCACCTGGCCCCCTTAGCTGATCATCTGGATTTAGATAGTCATTTGAACCTGACCGACGATCCGTTTCAGGGCAGTAAGATGCAGGCAGGTTGTCTGTTGCCCAACCATGCCCCCGGTTTAGGATTAACTCACCATGCCCTATCTCACGGCTGACCAGCGCATTGCCCTCTTAATGCATGAGGGGACTGATAATCCTGGTGGTAAAACCGGACTGGCCATTCTCCGCTATAGCCCTCTCAACATTGTGGCGGTGGTTGACCAGTGCCATGCCGGGAAATCAATTCGAGCCGTTACGGGCATTGAGCGCGACGTTCCCATTGTGGCGTCAGTGGCCGAGGCCATGACATACGCTCCGACCGTCCTCACCATTGGCATCGCTCCCTCGGGGGGCATACTGCCACGCCCGTGGTACGAAGAAGTCAAACAAGCACTCAAAGCGGGCCTTAGCGTGGTCAATGGCCTACATACCTCGATGGCCACCAACCCCGACATATCGGCTCAAATGCAACCTTCTCAATGGATTTGGGATGTTCGCCAAGAACCCACAGGATTACCGATTGGCAGTGCTGCGGCGCGCTCTCTACCCTGTCGCCGCGTACTGCCAGTAGGCACAGACATGGCGATCGGCAAAATGTCAACCAACCTAGAATTGTGCCGACTCGATCATCAGCAAGGACTGCGAGCTTAAGTCATTGCGACTGGACAAACTAACTTAATGCTAGGGGATGAAGGCATTCCACTCGATACCATTCGAGTTGATTTTGCTGCAGGAGCGGTGGAACAGCAAATGATGCGCTACGGCCACGATCACGATATTCTCTTCATTGAAGGGCAAGGATCACTGCTACATCCCGGTTCAACAGCTACTTTGCCACTTCTGCGAGGGAGTCAACCCACCCATTTGGTCCTGGTGCATCGAGCCGGACAAACCCATGTGCGCAATCATCCCACGATCAAAATTCCACCCTTACCAGAAGTCATTGCCCTTTACGAAGCAATTGCTTCAACAGGCGGCTGCTTTACTCCCGCTAAAGTCATTTGCATCGCTCTTAATACTCGTGATCTTGACGCAGCGTCCGCACAGCAAGCCATCAAGACCACAACTCAACAAACTGGTCTACCTACCACTGATGTCATCCGGTTTGGGGCAGATCCGCTCATGCAGGCTATTCTAAAGTGATTGGTAGCCAGTTAACGAAGCCCTCAACCGCCTACTTCTTGCGGAGACGGTAGGTAATGCGGCCTTTGCTCAGATCATAAGGAGTCAGCTCGACCTTCACGCGATCACCGGGCAAGATTTTGATGTAGTTGCGCCGAATCTTACCTGAAATATGGGCCAAAACGTTGAAGCCATTATCCAGATCAACTCGGAACATCGCATTGGGTAAGGACTCTGTAACAGTACCTTCCATCTCAATCAAATCTTGTTTAGACAAGCGAACCTCCTAAAAACAGAGAAGAAACACCCCCAGGTCAGGGAACGTCAAAAATTCTTATAGCTAAATCGTCATTAGCGTAGCAAATTTAACAGAAAAATAGGTTGCTGCAGAATTACATCTCGACAACCTTGAGTAAATCTTCAGCCACTTTCTCAATAGGCTGATTGCTGTCTACTGATACCAACTTTTGTCGATTACGGTAAAAGTCAATCAGCGGCTCAGTGTTTTTGCGATAAACATCTAGGCGGTTACGGATAGTATCTTCTGTATCGT
>CALCPB010000149.1 GCA_937897665.1 uncultured Halomicronema sp.
ATGAGTAACTATCTGGCGATCGCCACTGTCACTGCGACCCTCCAACGCTTATTACAGGCCAGCATCCAGGCGGATGTGGAGGGCGCGCGCGTGACCACCCTGCGACCGGAAAATTTGGGGGAAGGCGCACCGGAATCGGGGTTGAATGTTTTCCTCTATCACATCTTGTCGAATCCGGCTCATAGCAATGGAGCCGTGGCGGGGCGGCAACGGCGCGGCGAAGTGACGAAAAAATCGCAGGCGGCGCTCGATCTCTATTACTTATTTAGTTTTTATGGCAATGAGGTGGAGCTAGAACCCCAGCGCCTGTTAGGTAGTGTGGTGCGCACCCTGGAAGACTATGGCTCGCTGACGCCCGACGTGCTGCAAGACACGATTGACAATCGGGCCTATCCGTTTCTGGCGGCCTCCGACCTACCAGAACAGTCGGAGGCGATTCGCATTGAGCGCCAAGATCTCGAAATGGAAGACCTCTCAAATTTGTGGAGTGGTCTGTTTGAGGCATCTTATTTACTCTCGGTTGCCTACAAAGTGACCGTGGTGCTTGTGGAAGGGGATGTCCCGGCGCGGCGCGCCCTGCCAGTGCGAGATCGCTATCTGGGCGCGATTCCCTCTAGCATTCAGCCGGTGATTGAGCAGGTGTTGTGCAGCGCGGGTCGCTACCGCCCGATTTTGCGCGACAGTTCTATATTGATTCGCGGCAAACAGCTAGAAGCGCCCAATGCCTATATCAAACTAGGGCCGCAGCTGATCGAACCGCAAACCGTTGCCCCCAACCAAGTCGTCCTTGATTTAGCGACGATTCCGGCGGAACAGCTGCGGGCGGGGGTGCAAGGGTTGCAGATCGTGCATCTGCGCGACGAGCCGCGCACCGTTTTTGTGGAGCGCGGCAGCCGCACCCCACCGGCATCTCGGGCAGCCAGCGCGACGGCAGATCCAGCGGCAGACAGTTCGTCTCAATGGGTGGAGTCGAATGTGGAAGCCTTTGTGCTGCGGCCCACGATTTTAGACGTGGCGATCGCCGATGTGCAGGGCAGTGAGGATGAGCCGCGATCGGCGCTGGTGCGGGTGCAGTTTGACCTGACGGTGAATGCCAACAGCCGGGTTGTCTTGGTGCTGAATGAGCGGGTCACGGCAACCCCGTCAGAGTACCTCTTTACCGACCGGCTGCGAGAGCACACCAGTGCTGAAATCGAGATTGCGATTGCGGGGGTTAAACCCGGCGAGTATTTGGTGCGAGCCACCATTGACGGCGCTGAGAGCCTGCTGCAGGCTGATTTCGACCCTCAAAGTGCCACTTACGAGCAGTATGTGGGGCCGTTGTTAATCGTGCCCTAGGGCGGACTGATTTTGTTTGCTGACCCATGTCTGGATGACTGATGGTGGTTTCTTCTTCTACTGCTTCGACTACCCGCAAGGCCTCGACCACTCGCTCTGCGGTTTGGCATGACGCTAATCGCCGCTATCTAATCGATTGTCTGGCGCAACTGCGGCAGTGCCTCGAAGCTCAAGCCAGCCGTCCCGTTACGCGATCTGAGACCGGTCAGGCTTGTCCCTTTCCCCTGCTGAAGCTGCAGGCTCATCTGCGCGTCACGCAACGAGTGCTGCACCTGGCGATCGCCCAAGGTTCGGCCTTGAAGCGCCGGTGTCAAACCCTGCGCCTTAGCGCGGGTGAGGTGAGCGGGCTGCTACTCTGTGCCGGGGCAGAACTCGAAGCCACTTGGGGGCCGCTCTGCGCTGCCGCCCAGGCCGATCCGCAGCGGACGTTTCCCACCTTTGGGTTGGCGTTGGCCCTGTTTCCAGGTGCGCACTGGAGCGCCCTCACGCCAGATGCCCCCCTGCGCCGCTGGCAGCTGATTCGCCTGAATCCCGATCAGCCTCTCACCAGCAGCCCCCTACGGATTGATGAACGCATTTTGCACTATTTATTAGGGCTCACCTATCTGGATGAAGCCTTGGCCAACCGCTTACAGCGAGTGAAACCAGCGGCTCATCTGGTGCCCTCACACACAGCGATCGCTGAGCAAATCGCCACCCTCTGGCAGGGGCTTTCCCCCCGCGACGCCTATCCCGCCATGCAGCTGTGCGGCAGCGATCGCGCGGGCAAACAAGCGATCGCAGTTGCCGCCTGGCAGCAACTGGGGCTCAAACTCTACAGTCTGCCAGCCTTCCTTTTGCCCCAGCAAAACCAAGAGCTGCAGCATTTTGTGCGGCGCTGGAATCGAGAATCGTTACTCTCTCGCAGCGCCCTGCTCATCGATGATGATGGCACCACACCCGACGGGGCCAGCTATCTCGCCGCCATTGCCCATGCCTTGGAAACCCTGTCCGGTCCCCTGTTCGTCAGTAATCGCGATCGCCGTCCCCCCAACCATCGGGTCGTGATTACCTTTGATATTGGCTCTCCCACCGCGCAAGAACAACGCCTTCTCTGGCAGGCCAGCCTGGGTGAGACGGCGAATACCCTGAATGGCAACATAGACGCGCTGGTGTCTCAGTATTATCTGAGTGCCCGCACCGTGCAGGCGATCGGTCATAGCATGCGGCAAGCGCCGCCAGCGAGTGAGAAGGGTCAGACCGATAAACGGGTGGGCGATCGCGTAGCACAACCGCTAGAACAGCAGCTTTGGGAGGCTTGTCGCAGCCAAGCTCGCCCCCGCATGGAAGATCTGGCCCAGCCCATTACCTCCCGCGCTCATTGGCATGATTTGGTGCTGCCACAGGAACAAAAGGAAGTGCTGAAGGAAATTGCGGCCCATGTGCGCCAGCGAGCCACAGTTTATGATCGCTGGGGGTTTGGCGGCGACAGTGGCCGAGGCTTGGGCATTAGTGCCCTGTTTGCTGGGGCGAGCGGTACGGGTAAAACGATGGCGGCGGAGGTGCTGGCGCTGGAACTGCAGCTCGATCTCTACCGCATTGACCTCAGTGCCGTGGTCAGCAAGTACATTGGCGAAACGGAAAAGAACCTGCGTCGGGTTTTCGACGCGGCGGAAATGGGTGGTGCGATTTTGCTGTTTGACGAAGCCGATGCCCTCTTCGGTAAACGCAGCGAAGTCAAAGACTCCCACGATCGCCATGCCAATATCGAAGTCAGCTACCTGCTGCAGCGCATGGAGTCTTACCGGGGGCTCGCCATTCTCACTACGAACCTGAAAGACGCTCTTGATCAGGCCTTCCTGCGCCGCCTGCGGTTCACCGTTCGCTTTCCCTTTCCCGATGCCACCCAACGGGCGGAAATTTGGCGGCGGGTGTTTCCGACCACGGTGCCCACCGAGGGCCTCAAGCCCGACAAGCTGGCGCGGCTGAATGTGGCTGGGGGCAACATTCGCAATATTGCTCTCAACGCGGCGTTTCTGGCTGCCGATGCGGGTGAGTCGGTCGAGATGAAACACCTGCTGGAAGCCTCTCGTAGCGAGTACATCAAACTCGAAAAGCCCTTAATTGATGCTGAGATTAAGGGCTGGCTGAGCAGTAGCGTCAAGAGCTAAGTCAAGTCAGAAAAGTCATGAAGATTCGACCTTGGTCTCTGGGGGGTTCGACTAAAGTCGAAGAAAATATTAAATGAAATACTGCCCAAAATTGCCCCTCCCCTTGGCGACACCATCAGCTGTAAATGCCCGTACTGCTCGATGACGCTGATGTCCCACCGTTTTCTGACTCACTAACTTCTGAGCGCTCTCATGAAAACTCGACTCCAACGCCAGCGCACTGCCAAAACGAACAGATCGGAGAGCGATCGCGCTAATTCGAGCAGCAGTCTAGCGGTGCAAGCTCAACCGGCGACAGAGTCAGCCACCGCACCGCTCGATATGCAGATGCAGCGGGCGTCTGAGCGAGGGCATAGTCTGGGCAACTTTACGATTCAGCCCGCGCTCGCCATAGGAGAACCCGGCGACAAATACGAGCAAGAAGCCGATGACATTGCGGGTCAAGCGGTGCAGATGAAACCCCAGGCGAGCGCAGCAGCAGACGCCCCTGAGAACAATTCCGGTGGGGCCAGCAACGCCAAACCCAACGTTCAACGCCAGCTCAACCCGACTGCGGTGCAGCGCCAGCCCAATCTGGACTTGGGCGGGGCCATGCCTGACATGGGCGGTGGTGACATGGGCGGCATGACTGATGCAATGCCTGAGGTCGGAGGGGGCGGTAGTAGTGACTTGGCCAGCGCCGCTGGGGATATGGGCGGCGGCGGGATGGCCGATGCCACGGGTGGTGGTGATTTAGGCGGTATGGGTGACCTGGGTGACCTGGGTGGTATGACCGACATGGTTGGCGGCAGCGACATGGGCAAGATGGTTGATGCCATGGACGAAGGCGGTGCCATGG
>CALCPB010000150.1 GCA_937897665.1 uncultured Halomicronema sp.
ACTTGAGACTGGTGCAAGATCTGAGTATAAGAGCTGTCTGACTGATAGCAATGCCGACGCCCTGAATTCAATCGCGACGGCATCCGCTCAAAGGCAGAGATGTTTCAGTCCCAATCAGATTCAGCCCTTGATAGCAATGCGAGAATTAGGCTAGCCGTGTTGCCCAGTCTCAAAAGGCAAGGTAAACCAAAACGTGGTGCCCTGGTGGTGGTGGCTATCGACGCCAATTTGACCGCCGTGAGCTTCGATAATTTGCTGACAGATGTATAGACCGAGCCCCAGGTGCAGCGGTTGTCTACGGTTTACCCCACGACTGTAGCGTTCAAAAACTCGGTGCTGCTGTGACCAGTCGGCGGTTTCATCTCTTGCCAGGTAATCGATGCCCTGACCGTTATCGCTGACGGTGCAATATAAGTCGCATTCTTGAATGCAAGCATTGAGCGTCACGCAGACACCTGGACGATTGTATTGCAGTGCATTGTTCAGCAGATTGTCGTAAACCCGCTGCAGCTGAGTGGGGTCAGCCACGAGGGGAGGGAGGTCAGCAGGCACGAGAACAGTAATTTGGCCCTGCACCGACTGGAGCAACGGTTGAAACTCTAGAACGATCGCGTCAACGAGCGATCGCAACCGCACTGCCTGCGGATGTAGTAAGACGCCTTTGACATCTTGCGTGTGGGCCTCAAGTAGAGAATTAATCAGTTTTAGCTGTCGCTCTTGACCGGCCATCAATTGAGCGATCGTCGCATCATTGAGCCAGGCTTTGCCCGCATGGATGGGTAGATTTTGGAGCAGCATCAGGGTGCCGGTAACGGGGTTTCTCAAATCATGGGAAACGGCATGGAGGAAAAGCTGCAGTTGTTGCCGCAGCTCAAACTCACGCATCAGTAATCGCTCGTATAGCCAGAGGCCCAGATCAGCCACCCCAAATACACAGAGCATCACGATCAGAAAAAAGATCGAGAGAGGCTGCTGCATCTCAACCGGAATATCGGGCAAGTCCAACCGAAATAGCCATACTGATGCCCCCACGACGAGCAGCAGACTGGCCTGCGACTTGAAATGCCATCGCCACCGCACCGGAATGAGAACGGCCTGCAGCATAAAAAACAAAATCCAACCGCCCAAATCCAACACCGTTTGACCCATCAGCATGTACAGAATTTGGGGTCCCAACAGCACAGCAGCCGAATAACCCAGAAAATGCCACTGCAACGTTGCGATCGAGGCCGCGCGACGGAGCAGGAGCAAATTGAGCAAGAGTCCTAACTGTTGCACCGTGAAAAAATAAGGATAGAGCCGATACTGTTCGACACTGAGTCCTAATTGCTCATTCGCGCTACTGGTCAGTGCCGGCAGCACCACTGTGAAATTGACAATCCCGAGAATGAACAACAGCACCATCGAAATCAACACCGTTAACCGGATGCGATCGCGAATAAACTGCTGTTGCCAGCGGTGAAATTCCTTTGATGGGGTGGGCGCATTGCCCAGTTGGGCAAACTGCCGTCGCAGGTGACGCAGCGATTGAGAGATGATTAGCATAGCTGTCGAGTGCTCACGATTCGCCCAGGGGTCGGCCTGTGTGGTTCTATAGTGCAGCTTTTTGACGGTGAGCACTCCCTGCAGTTAGGCGATCCAGTTGGGTCAATCAGGCGACGAGAATGGCGGGCGAGGAGACTAGAATGAAAGCCTCTCTACTGAACTGGTTATGACTGTTCTTGCCGCTACTGCGCTGACGCTGCTGATTGTTGATGATGATCCGATGATGCGGTTGGGCCTAACCACTGCGCTGGCCCATCAGGATGACTTCACCATTGTGGGAGAAGCCGCTGACGGTGAACAAGGCATTCAGCAGGCTCAAGCCCTGCAACCGGCGGTAGTGCTCATGGATGTCGGCATGCCGGGGACGGATGGGATTGAGGCGACGCAGATCATTAAGCAGCGATCGCCAGACATCCGCGTGGTGATGTTGACCTCTCATACTCATGAAACCGAGGTGATTGCCGCGTTATCCAGCGGGGCCGATGCCTACTGCATCAAGGGCACTGATGTCGCGGCGCTGGCCAATGCAATTCGCGTGGCGGCTTCCGGCGCAGCCTATCTCGACCCGCAAATTGCCCAAACGGTGGTGCAACATCTCGCGCCGATACGCCCCAAGACAT
>CALCPB010000151.1 GCA_937897665.1 uncultured Halomicronema sp.
GTTCATGCCTTTGTAAACGTTGATTATACCCAGCGCGAAGACCCCGAGAATATCGTGGCGGCGCTGCAGCAGCTCTCTTAGAGCCGGCCATATTTGGATGGTGTGTGGCCGGTGGAATCTTGCTCACAGGTCACCGCTCTTAATAAGTAGGTAGCCATCAATAAACCTTGCCTTTAGGGCGTTGGGCTGTTACCACAACGCCCCAAAGGCAATTAGGGCTTTCTACCGATCAGGGCGCGGTCATACCTGATTTCAAAGGGGTTTCCCTTGAGTGTGATATGCGCCTTGGCTATTTTCCGCTGCTCGACAGCCAGGAATGGCTTAGCTGGCCGTCGTCTATTGGTCGATCACCGGAGCCAGCATCATGAGTTCACTGCTGTCATCTGCGAGCGCGGGTTGCAGCATCGCCAGCAGTTCAGGATATTGCTCGGCAAATTGGGCTTCCGTCAAGTCTGCATTCAGCACCGTGCCCGCATTATCGGCGATCGTATACAAATAGCCAGCGGGCGCTGAGGTGAGGGTGACGGTGTGATCGCGCAGCACCAACTGTGTAATCACCGCTGATGCAACAGGTGTGGCTTCGGGTTCATTCGCCACGCCTAATCCTGCCAGACCCAAAAGCGTCGTGACGGCGATCGCAGTTGCTAAACCTAAATACCTCATGGCTTTGACCTCCTTAGAATCTATCGGTAGCAGTCCCAGCCCCTTGGGGACAAGGCTGCGAGCCATTTTGATTCTGTGCTAAGTAGCCAGAAGCTCTTAGGTGCCTCATCAAAACAGCCATCGTATAGTTCAGGATACACAATCCACCGACTCAGTTTGAGGCAGAGGGCGGTCTCGGCGGTCACCCCATCGGTGATCCAGAACGATTGTGTCGCCACCTTTTGGGCGATTTTTCTGGAGTCGCCATGAGGCTGATCAATGGCTAACTATGGCAATAATTTATCGTCCGTGACACTGCTTGAACTTTTTGCCGCTGCCGCACCAGCAGGGCTCATTGCGTTTCGGTTCCAGCGGCGGCAAGAGATCACCATCGAGATAAAACCAGCGGCCTTTTTGCTGCTTAAAGCGCGATCGCTCATGAATTTGGCCGATGTGATCCGACTGGTAGCGAGCCACAAATTCCACGACGCCGATCGCATCGGCGGGCTGCCCCTGTTCCGTCTGCAGCACCGTGAGGCCGAGCCAGGTCGTATTTTGCATGCTTTTTGTGAGGGCAGCGTGATCGCCCAACGTCCGCTTCGACGGATGGTGGGTAGCGGTCAAATAGTCCACCTGGCCCTGGCAATAGGCCGTATAGCGCGATCGCATCAGTGCTTCAGCTGTCGGGGCGATCGCTTGGCCAAGCAAATATGGTTGGCAGCAGGTATTAAAAGGGCGTTGGCTGCCGCAAGGACAGTTGGCAGTCAGCATAGCGGTAGAGAGGGAACTGACATCAACAAACTGTAGTTAGATCGAGACCTGCCAAATTCCCGAAATCATCATCTGACAAGCATCTTAATCTCGAATCCTGACTTCCGACTTCCGACTTTCACATGCTGCTGCCAAGGTCGGCTGCAAGACTAGCCATGCGATCGGTAAGCAGCCATCACCCAGCGGGGCTCGCTTCTGCAGAGGGCGTTTTTGTCTTGGGGATTTGGTTTAAACGCCAAGCGCTGAAAATCTGGCAGAGCGATCGACTAGCGCGCTGTAAGCGGCGATGACGACGTGCGCCAGAGTTCTTCTAGCTTGTTCGCTGGGATCGTCAGATACAGCACGTCTTGATTATCTAACACGTGGGACAGCAACTCAAATCCATGTAGGTCTCCTCGGGGAGTCTTGATATAGAGCGGCACCAAGTCAGCTTCCTGGGCAATCTCAGCCGTGGCTCTGCCGTAAAAGGTGTGGCCTGGGGTGATTAACGTGCCCAGTGCAACCCATAGGCTGTCACCAGTGATGCCGTTGCCCAACACCTGGCCTCCTAGTGCTGCTGCCGCAAAGGAAGGGGCAGCCAACTCAGTGGGACTCATCACCCGGTTAAACTCAAACACCTGCTGTACCTGCCGGGCAAAGTTGGGGTCTTGATTACGCACGACAATGGGCAGCTTGGGCGCTAAACTTTTTGCCATCAGCGCAATCTCTAGATTGTCGGTGTCGTGACTTGTGACGGCTAACAGCGCTGTGGCCGTCGGAATATGCACGGCATTCAGCGCATCGGGCAGGCTCGCATCATCGATGATGACGGGGATTTTAAGCGCCCGCGCCCCTTTAATAAACCGCCCCTGGGGATCACGCTCGATCGCCACCACCTCATGACCGCCACTTTTCAGTCGTTGAGCAATCTGAAAGCCGACAGCGCCTAACCCACAAATGATGTAGTGGTTGCGCTGGGGTAGCTGCACGGCATTCCACACCTGATGAAAATGGCTGCCCAAAACGAGGTCATTGAGCAATGCATAAAACACCCCGATCAGCCCAGCCCCGACCAACATCATGACTGCCGTAAAGATCTTGATGGCCACGGGGGCCTGTTCGGCGACTTCTTCGTGCCCCCCAGCGCCCGTCAGCATGCCGACGGTGAAGTAAAGGGCGTCGGGAAAGGGGATCGCAAAATTGACGCTAACGTAGGTGAGCGCCGAGGCGATGATGAGGAAAAACAGCACCAGGGTGATCAGCAGCGCGGCCTGGCTCTGGCGACGAAACTGAGTCAACCCGGCAAAGAAACTTTTGAGGCGGCGCTCCCAGGAGAGGCGCTGACTGCGACTGGCTTTGGGTCGAGTGGCTACGATCAACCGATCGCCCGTTTCTAACTTGTGATCGTGCAGCACCGCTGACACCAAATCCACCTTTTGATGGGCGGGATGGTAATAAATCAGCATGCGATCGCGATTGTCCCAGAGATGTCTCATCAGCGCCCCGTTCCAGGGATGGCGCTCATCAATAAGTTCTTCGTACATGGGCCAGTTAGCCCCCATCAGGTCGATTTGACCGATCGCGGTGTTGCCTAGGGCGGCAAAGGCAAAAATTGGCCCCGACAAGGCCGAGACACTCATTGAGACGTGATAGGCCAGCGTTTGGTCGAGGCGGCTGCCGAGTCGGCTGTTGATCAGGCGATTGATGATGCGAATGCGCGGATTAATCACTCGCGCTTGGGTCAAAATCGCCAGGTTAAGGGCATCGTCTGACGACATGAGCAAGAGCGCTGTAGCATCGCGAATGCC
>CALCPB010000152.1 GCA_937897665.1 uncultured Halomicronema sp.
CCATGATCGCTTCGAGCCGCTCTAGCGACTCACGGAACCCAAACAGGGTCGCAATCTTTTCCGCCCCAGGCTTAAAGAGGACGGGTTTCTCGCCACACCCCGGAATGCCCCCGTAGTCCAGTTTAGCCCTCAGAGAGTTCTGGATGAACAGGACAAGTGTGTTGTAGTGGTCTACAGCAGAATTAATCCGCTGAAGACTGCCTTGAGGAAGTTGAATGATTTCATTAGTAGTCATAGCCACGATCTCTTTAGTGAACCATCTGAGCGGCGCGGCGATAGCCTGACCTACACAAATATCATCTGCATCTCACAGAGGATATGCAGATCGGATGGTGGCATTGAAGGTAGCGGTGTTAGTTTCTCTTACAGCACTGCGCCCTAGCGGGCGACCGTCAGTCATTCAGGTGGCACGAGGCGCTTCGACCTGATGGAGAGAACCCAGCAGTGGGGGTGATCATTCCTGGCCCTTCGGTCTGATGCCGCTGAGCGCAAGCGCCTTATCTACTGGGTGACAGCAGATTTGCAATAACTTCCGTCGCATGGGCGACCTCACCTCGTACCGCCTGCAGTCGTGCAAGGTCACGCTGAAGACGCTGCTGGAAATTGGTCTGCGGATCAGAGAGTATCTGCTGGGCAGTTGGCGACAGCTCCAGTGCCTCCACGAGCTCTTCCAATTGCCCATGCAGCGACCGCAAGTCGTCTCGACTCGGCATGATCTGCTGAGTCGATTGTTAGGGGGTTGAGCAAAAAGTCATAGCTACTCCGATTTAAGGTCGAAGTAGCTACGCAATAGCGGGCTATAAGGTTACCCGCAGATAATTAGCGAACCGGGTGGCCGATTGCTTGTTTTTGATGATCTTGCCCTCGAACAAGAACAGACCTTCCCAATCCGGATTACTCCGACTCCAGTCAACACTAGCCAGTCCCTCCATTGAAGGGATTTGACCATCGTCGATTATCTGCTGCCCTAACAGACCTAGCGCTGAAAGGGTGATCGAGTGGAAACAAATGTAGTCCTGCCGGAGTGTCGGAGCATCTACGGTTTGCCCTTTTTCAATAGCAGCTAGGACGTCGTGCCACTGCGGAATCACCTCAGCAATCGCCTTCCAGAAATGTACCGCTGTACTGTCCCAGTCACTCTCTGGCACGGTCGCCAGCAGTTCCCGATTGGCATCCCGCAGCCCATTCAGTGTGAACAGGTCACCGCTGTTTTTCGGCAGCGTCGTGCGCTCCAGATTGGTATAGTGTTCGACCCACGGAAGCGTCAGCAAGTTTCGTGTCACATCGGCCAAGCGATCGCGCTCATCAAACAGGGTCGCGAGTGACTTGGATGGCTTAGAGGCATTGGCATTGATATCGAGGAAGACCTGATGGCGAATCCGGTTACCAGTATCCGGCAACAGCATGACACCCACAGTTTCGTGGTTCAGCATTGCCGGAGCTTCTAGGTAGGCTTGCAGGAATCCGGCTGCCCGGTGCTGCCCATCACCTAACCAGAACTGCGAATCAGAGGGGAGGGTTAAACGCCCTGCACTCAGGCAGACTTCCTCGAAGTCATATTCATCGCAGTCCACACTCAACACCAGGGGCGGCAGAATGTAGAAGCCATCATCCGGCAACACCTCACCAAAGATGTACTGCTTGAGCTTTCGCGCCCTGCTTGGGGTGAGTGAGCGGTGAGCCAACGATCGCGGGTCATGCTCAGCTCGATCCAGAAACTCGCTGAACATGCGCTTGATATCGAACACGCTCAGATTCAGCATCCAATACGGACGGCCCGATTGCCGCCCCTCCACAACGGACAACTGATACTCAGCTTCCGGATCAACCGATGGAAACAGATGGTCGGGATATTTAGCTCCATCAATTTTGGTCATGGGAAATCTCCTTAGTTTTCAACTAGGCAAGGGGTTCTGGGGCGTTCCCCGGTTAAGCCTTTCCACTTCAGAGCAAAGGCTTCTTTCGTGATCCGTCCCTGCTTCTCCACGGGGTAGGCAGGCGTCGCGATAAACGTTTCTTCGACGCTGGGCCGAATATCTTTGGTGCGAGCGATCGTGATGACGCGCCAGGACAATGCCAGAAAGACCGGCTCTATCCCAGTTGCCTCACCAATCTGTTCGAGCACCGTTTGACATTCCTGACGGGTACCCTGGAAAACGCGCTCCGTTTGGCGAATCAGGCCATTGGGATGCTGCCGTATTGCCATCCTTCTCCAGTAGCTCTAGAACCGTAAACTTGCTGCTGTAGAGGAACTGGGTGGGATTAAGCGCCAGGGCATTCTGCTCGATGAAAGCAGCGTTCGCCCCTTCTTCTGGCTGAGTCCAATAGGATTTCAGTACAGTGGGCGTCCACCACTGGAGCAGCTGAACGGGCAATCGGAACAAGATGATTTGCGAATCCGCGCCTCATCCCGGCTCACGCCGTAGCGGGCCATGATGGTCACAATATTGAACTCATCGACCGCAGCTCGACCCATTTTGTACTTTGTGATTAGCGGGAAACTGAAGATCTGTCTGCGCCAGTTCGAGGCATCCTCGCTGATGCGTCCCACCTCATCGGCGTTGTAGCCAATATCGTAGGCATAGCCTTCCCCCATCGAGCGGTCAGTCTTCGCCCGTCTAGTCTCATCGGCGTTATAACCAACGTGGTAGGTCGGTTCT
>CALCPB010000153.1 GCA_937897665.1 uncultured Halomicronema sp.
CACGAAATTCGGGAATTTATTGCAGATGCCATTTTTGGTTGAGCTGCGTGAGGGTGTCGTGCATTTGATGGACGGCCGCGATCGCTCGTTTAGCCTGCTCTACCGGCGGCAGATCTTCAGGCGCACCAAATAGGGCCAACACGCCATCCCCCATGAATTTGTCGACGGTGCCGCCATTAGCAAAGATGGCCTCGGTCATGGCGTTTAAATATTCGTTCAGTAGTTGCGCTAGGCGCCGGGCTCCGAGCTGATCTGATAACGGGGTAAAACCGACGATATCGCTGAACAAAACGGTGATCAAACGGGGTTCGGGTTGCAGAGCCAGCTGCAAGTCGCCTGCCGCGGCTTTGCTGACTAGCGAAGCGGGCAAAAACCGGCGCAAGACCGATTCGGTTAAATACTGATTGAGGTCTTTGACCTTTTGCTCATTCATTTTCAAGGCCAACAGGTTGCGCACCTCAGCCAACAGCTCGCGATCGTTAAAGGGTTTCCCGAGGTAGGCATCAGCGCCTTGCTCTACCCCTTCGATGCGCGTTTCATCATCCACCTTTGCCGTCAATAAAATCACGGGAGTGCTGCTCAACCGGTTATCTTGGCGAATCTCTTGCAAGAGCTCTAAGCCCGACATCCCCGGCATCATCAGGTCAGTCAAGATCAGATGCGGTTGCTCGGTCGCGATCATCTCGAGAGCCAGGGCACCATTGTGAGCCGTCCGCACCTGATAGCCTTGCCGCTGTAACACACTAGAAATATAGGCCCGCAGATCGCTATTATCATCCACCACCAAGATGTGAGAAGCGGTAGCATCAGTCGTCTCTAGGCTTTGAGACGACTTTGCCACCAATGTAGGTTGGCCATCTCTCTGCGCATCCATTGGGGTGAAGATGTCGGCCAGCTCAATGGTGGCCCGGCTCGGCTCAGCGCGAATCGAGTGGTCAACCACTTGCTCGTCGGGCAGGTGCTGACGGCCTACCGGCAATTCAACCCGAAAGGTCGTGCCACTGCCATAGACCGATTCCACGGCAATCTGGCCATGGTGCAGCGACACCAGCTCTTGCACCAAAGACAGGCCCAAGCCAGTGCCTTCATGGCGACGATTGGCCGAACCGTCAGCTTGGCGAAAGCGCTCAAATAAATGAGGTAGCTGATCTTCGCGAATGCCCTGGCCAGTATCAGCCACAGTCAGCACACACTGCTCATCTTGATGGGTTAGGGTGACGGTGATGGTGCCGCCCTCTGGCGTAAACTTCACCGCATTGGAGAGCAGGTTATAAAGCACCTTGTCAAACTTTTCGAGATCGAGAAAGAGCGTGGGACACGGTGAGAGCTGTGAAACCAAGCTCAAGCCTTTGCGATCGCAATAAGGGCGAAAAGCCGTGACGATGTCATCGACAAACGCTTCGGGTTTGATCGGCCGAAATGTGGGCTGCATCCGTCCGGCATCGAGGCGCTGCAAATCCAGCAGTTGATTAACTAACCGCAGCAGGCGACGAGCGTTGCGCAGGGCCACCTCAGACTGTTCATAATTTAAGCCCTCACCCTGGTCAACAGCAGCTTCTAATGGGCCAAGCGTCAGCGTTAACGGGGTGCGAAATTCGTGGGAAATGTTTTGAAAGAATTCGGTCTTTTGGCGATCGAGCTGCATCAGCTGCTCGGTTTGCTCGCGGGTCTTTTGATAAAGACGAGACTGCTGCACCGCGATCGCCGCCTGCACGGCGACTGCCTGGGCCAGCGTCACCTCATCTTGACTCCACAAATGCGGCTGATAGATATGCCGCAGAGAAATGCTGCCGATGATTTTGCCTTCAGCAATGAGCGGCACCACTAAGAGCGAGCGCGCCCCAGAGCGAGCATGATCTTGAATGCTCATCTCAGGGTGATGGTTGAGATCGTTGATGGTGATGGGCTGCTGAGTCACCAATAACTCTTGCAACACGGGATTGCGACTAATCGGCGTATCGGAACGGGGTAGCGCGTTGAGGTCTAGTTCGTCCGATTTGGCCACTACCTGGTCGGCGGCAGCATGACGTTCATAAAGTCCGACACACTGCATATAGTCGTCTTGGGCTGTCCACAATGACAAGACACAACTATCGACCTCCAGCACCTGGCCCAATTCGCGGGTAATCGCGGCAAAAATTGACTGCGGCTCTAAACTCGACCGAATGGCTTGCGTGACTGCATTTAGTAGCTGCTCGCGGCGCGCTAATGCCTGCACTTGCTCATGGGAAATAGCTTGCGAAAGCGCCAGGACAGCCTGATCGGCAACCGTTTTTAATAGTTGCTTTTCGCTTACTTGCCAGTCTCTCTCTTCGTCACAATGATGCAGGGCTAACACCGCCAAGGTTTTTTGCTGACTTATTAGCGGTACCAGCAGCGATGATTGAATATTGAGGGCAGTACAGGCCGTCAGGGTTGCTGACCGGTCTGGCCAGGCGGCTAAGTCACCGGGGGTAACCACTGTCACCTCAGTGACGCCCCAGACTAGATGCGATTGCCACTGTGATAACGTTTCAGCGGATACCGCTGATTCCGCCGCGTGGTATGCCGTGGGCTTCACGGCGGTTGCGGTATCGGCGACCGGCTGCAGCAAACACAAATCAGCCCCCGCGTAGACCCCCACGGTTTCGGCGATCGTCTGCATCATGGCTTGGGCAGTGGCCGCTCCCCGAATCGTGTTGGTAATCGTATTGAGCAAGGTCTCTTGCTGCAAAACCCGCTGCAGTTCTTCCGTACGCGATCGCAGAATCTGATGGGCTTCTAGCGCTTGGGTGACAACCATTTTGAGATCGTCAGCTTCCCAAGGCTTCGTCACATACTTAAAAACTTTGCCCTGATTGATTGCTCCCACTAAATCTTCGACATCGGTATACCCAGTCAAAATGATGCGCATGATGTTGGGATGTTGCACCGCTGTCTGACGCAAAAACTCTGTCCCGCTCATGCCCGGCATCCGCTGATCAGAGATGATCACGGCAATGTCAGGGTGCGTTTCTAAAACCCCCAAAGCCGCATGCCCGCTTTCTGCCCGTAAAACCTTGAATTGCTTGTAAAACGTTCGATACAGCAAATCAAGGTTGTCTGGTTCATCATCCACGACCAGCAACTTTGGCTTGTGAGCTTTTTCTTGACGCTGCGTTCTAGACAACCCTAAATACCCAATAAAAGATATTTGACCCTATGTGTCGTACTGCAATCCCTGATCAATTCGACGGTTACCGCCAGATTTTCACGATGGTCAAAACCACTTGTTTATGCACTTTACTGCTTTTCACAACCGATCAAGTCGGTAAATGCGAGAACAGCATCACCTTCCTGCCATTGTGATGGCTACCCATGATCAATGGGAAAATCCAGAGGGAAAAATCTTGGATTTTCACCCACCTCTGTCTCATGCAATCGCCAGGGCCGTCTTGACCGGAGGCTGATATCGCACGCTCGGCGACCAGTGGCACCTTCATTCAGGGCATATATCCTGATCCAGGGCTTTGCCGTTGAGCTTAGAGCTGATTTAGCCACCCCAAATCCCCCAACTCATAGTCCTGCCAGTCAAAATATTTCGACAAGAAGGTTACACTGACCATTGTGCCCGTTAAGTAGGACGAGTACGTTCCAATAGTGCCCATTCCCTTCGTGACAAACACGTTGGCCCCTCTAGCAATTTGGGTTCCAGTGTCCATATCCGTTGAGTTTGAATCTATTTCGTGTCATGTGCGGCCAGCCCGACTAGCTGACCTGCCACAGGTCACTGATGTGTTAGCGGCCAGCTTTTACCCCCCTTTGGGGTGGCAGCGTTGGCTTTATCCTTTGTTTCGCTTGAGCATTCACGAAGACCTCAAGCAACGCTTGCAAGCTAACTACAAGCATTATCAGTGTTTGACTGCAATCGCGCCTAACCATCAAGATAATCGCGTTGTTGGCACCGTTGAGATAGCCTGTCGTCAACCAGAGCTATGGCGTTTCAATCGGCCTCGGCAGGTGTATCTATCAAACCTGGCAGTGCAAGCCGGATATCGTCGTCAAGGGGTGGCCCGTCAACTCCTCAAGACAGCAGAGCAGCTGTCTCTCGATTGGGGCTTTCGAGAACTCTACCTGCATGTCATGGCTGACAATAATCGGGCCAGATTGCTTTACCAAAATATGGGATATCAGGTTCATCGAATCGAACCCTCGCTGTTATCTCTGCTCAATCTTCAGCCGTCACGGTTGCTACTCAAGAAGCTTTTGATTCCTGGCAGTGAGGCCAAGCCATCAGTGCGAGATACGCCTTAAAGACAAAACCTTCACCCACTCCTCACGCCTTAGTGCTCCAGATTTCTCTGCCCCAGCCATCAGTCCGACCTCACCGGCAGGCTGCTGAGGCAACGTTGCGGTCATGATGGAGATTGATTTTAACGAGGCTGAAGCAACCCAAACTTTTGCAGTCGCTCGTCGGCGAACTGGTTAATCACGAGACTGGCTCCGTAACGGTAAAGGACGTCTGGCTCGTGAGTCGAAGCCACGCCGACAGTGGGAATTTGAGCGGCAACGGCAGACTGAATACCGGTGTGTGAATCTTCGAACACGATCGCCTCTGCGGCGATGATGGCAAATCGCTCTAACGCGGTTTGGTAAGGGAGGGGATCGGGCTTACTGCGCGGCAGGTCACCGGCAATCAACACAAAGTCGAAGGCGGTTTCTAGCGCTAGAACTTGCAGCACAAACTCGGCATTGGCGCGAGGGGCGTTGGTAACGACGGCGGTTTTCAAGCCCTGTTCTTTGATCCAGTCGTAGAGTTCATCGAATCCGGGCATGCGAGTGAGTTGGTTCGCCGCTAACTCACGAAACCAGGCTTCTTTATCGATCCCTAGCTGTTTACCCTCCTCAGGAGACAGTTGCGGCAAGAGTTCCTTGGTCAGGTGCTCATTGAGGCGACCGCTAATTTTTTGCTTAAAAAAAGCGTCGTCCACAGTGTAGCCGTGGGGTTCGAGAATCTCTCGCCAAACTTCGAGGTGAATAGGGTCGGTGTTGGCCAGGGTGCCATCAAGGTCGAATAATACGGCCTGGAGCATAGGGGAAAGAAAGAGGGAGAGCAGGAATCGGAGGGGCGAGGCACGCTCGACGTGATGCTTTGGAAATCACCAGTACTATACTGCGAGCAGGCCTCGTCCGTCGTACGGGAATTAGGTTAAGTTTGGTTCGCTTCATCCTGAGGAGTGTATCGTTTCGATCTCCAACCGGGTCGGGTATTTTGTTTGGCGCGGGCGACGACGAGGCAATCATCGTCTACGTTCTTGGTGACAACGGAACCGGCAGCAACGGTGACATCAGCGCCGAGAGTAACAGGGGCCACCAGAACACTGTTCGAGACGGTTATGGTGCGATCACCTATCACTGTGGGATGTTTTTTGACCCCATCATAGTTGGCGGTAATGGTGCCTGCTCCGACGTTGACCTGATTGCCTAAGGTGGCATCACCGAGGTAGGAGAGATGAGCCACGTTGACGCGATCGCCCAGCGTTGATTTCTTGATTTCCACAAAGTTGCCAATGCGACAGAGATCGCCGACGACCGCCTGTCCCCGCAGATGGGCATAAGGCCCCACTCGCACCCCATCGCCCACCTGACTGTCTGACAAGGTGGAATAGAGGATCGTCGCGTCGCGGCCAATCACCGTATTCTCAATCAGGCTGCCAGGGCCAACGCGGCTACCAGTACCGATCACGGTTTGGCCACGCAAGTGAGTTTGGGGCTCGATGATGACATCGG
>CALCPB010000154.1 GCA_937897665.1 uncultured Halomicronema sp.
CGCAGGCAAAATGACGGGGGTATAGCGCTGCGCCCCCCACTGCCAGAGCCCCAGTAGCAGCGCCAACATACCCAGAGTCAATAGCACTGAGCGGCAAAGCGATCGCCCATCTGGAGCGTTTGATCGAATTGTAGATACCGTCTTGGCGATTGCCTGGCGAGAAACCATCGGCCTCCTAAAACTCAAAGACAGTACGGAAACTGCCGACCCAAATGGTGTCGTTGGCGCTGCTATTTTCGGGATTGATCAACACAAAAAAGCCGGGAATCAGCGAAATGTTTTGATTCACCCGATAGCGGTAAAACGCCTCCAGGTGCCAGGTGGCATCATCTTCGTCGGCACCACCATCATTGCTTAATACGCGCGGCGGATTGCCCACTACCAAACCGCCCAAATTGCCCTGACCACCTAAGTTCGGCAGGCCCAATGTCACCGCCCAATTCAGCAGCGTGGCATCGTCGCCCTCATCCACCAACCCGCGGTCGGATTCTGCCGTAGCCAAACTCAAACCAGCCCAGCCCGACAAATTCGCCCGGCCCAGCTTCACAGTGGATTGCACCCCAAAGTGATTGGCCGAGGTCGCCACGTTCCCACCAAAAGGCGCGTTCGACAACCGACTGCCCGTCCCCGCCGACACCGCGACATTCCCCGACGGATAGTAAGAGCGGGCATATACGAGGCCCAGCCCCCAGGTCTCCGTGGGGCGATAGTCGAGCTGGGCCAGTGCCGTATAACCGCTGCCAAACAGCCCGCCGTCATTGGGATTGTTAGAGCCAGGAGCCCGCGACAGATACCCAGCGGAAAAGGCCAGATTGGGGGCAATGTCATACACTCCGGTGATACCTGTGCCCAAGGCCCCCTGATAGTAGATGGGATTAAAACGCCCAAACCGCGACACCACCCCAGAAATGGGACTGGCTAAGCCGGGGTTAAATGTGCTGGAAACATTGGCCTGGTAAGCGCCTCGTGCCGCATCAATGTGCAAAGTGAGGCGATCGCCGACGGGAAAACGGTAGAAAAACTTGCCAATATCTAAATCGTTATCGTTGGTGCGATCGAACGCCAGTCGCGTCATGTTGGTGCCCGTGACTGGCGCGTTGAACCGATTGGGGTCGAGGGCGTCGAGTCGAATTCTGAGCAAATCGCGCCCCGTGAAGCTGGTGTTGAAATTCAACCGGGCGCGGCTGCCAAAGTCCAGCTGCTCGGGTAAATCATCGCCGCTGCCGTTGGCCTTGTCGCCGCCGACTAACTGCTCGCGTGATCTGCAAGTATATAACTTCTTGAAACTCGGCTTGTAGTCGCTGTATTGATTCAGTGCCATCAGTGCGAAACACCTCTTGCTCAAAGAGCCTGACAGCGTCGAGGCATGCATTTACGGCTGCTGCAAATTCGTAGCGGGTGAGGGCGCGATCGCTCCCAAAGGTCTGATCAGGATAGCCCTCCAGACAGGCATAGTCTTCTACCAAACTTTGCACAGCCCTGTAGGCCCAGTGATCAGAAGAGACGTCGGAGAGTTCCTCAACGGTGGTGACGTTGGCGATCGCTGCGGGCCTCTCGACTTCAGAAGGCGCGACTGGCAATTTTGCCCCGTCCGGTGCCGAGGCGTCTGGTTCTACTCTCTGATGATCGTGATCGGCCCAGTCGGTAGCAGGATCATCGATAGCAATATCGGGAATGGGTTCACTGGCAGGGGCGATCGCTTCAGAGGTTGGCAAAACGGCTGCGGCCATTCCAGGCTCTAACGTCACCACCGACCAGCCTGGTGCATCTGGCTGGCTCATGCCAGTCTTGACTTCTGAAACGGCCCACGCTTCCGGTACACCTAAACCCAGAGCGACGCCGAGCGTAACGCCTAGGAGACTTCCATACTGCATACGTTTTCTCAAAGAGAATCCTCGTGGCGCTGAGGCACAATTCACAACAATTGATCCAAGACAGCAATCTCAAGAGTGTTGCACCGCTGAGTTTGAGATCTTCAGCCAACAAATGAAACCCGCTCTTTCAGCCGTCTGATTAGGAGTGTAGAGCGGATACTCAAAAATCTCTAGTTGGTGGAGATTTGTTTTAGATCTGCTATTGCTAGGGTTTTATCAATAGCGATCGCCCAACAGGCCAACCAAGGCGATCGACGGTATCGCCAGATTGTTCTTGCGTCCTGGTTCGCTGGTGTCAAGGGCGATATTGGCCGCCTTCATCCTCATGCTTCGGCCAAGTCCTACGGATCAGAAGGGTTATGTCGGGAATGGTAAATGGGTGGATGACCGCATCTGTCGTTGACACGCCGTAAATCAGGATTAATCTTGTTTTGCGGGGAAAGGCGATTGCCTGGCTAACTAACGCCCAGAGAGAACGCCTAAAATCGAAGGAGGGAATACAGGGCGTCTATATAAACTCCATGACTCGTGTGTCGCTTCACGAGAAATTTCAGTTGTGAGATTAATCAACTATGACCGCTTCGAAAACTGCCTCGCCGATGTATCCTCCTGCGGCTTCCCCAGGCGTAGAAATGGAGCGGGCTTTTAGGCAGGCCATTGCCGAAGCATCCCTCAGTAATGAGCGCAAAATAGCGTACGCCCGATTTGGCATGTTGGGGATTGCCAGCATCCTTGACGTTTTGGTGTTTTTCTTTCCGAAAACCCTGATTAATGTCGATTCCGTATCGCCGACTATCGCAATTTTTTCTTTCATTGTCTGCTGCATATCGGCTGGTTTCTTGATTGTGCTGCGACGGCCTAACGCTTGGCAAAATCTACTCACTTTACAAGTGATTATTCCGGTATTCGATGGTATTTTAGTTGCCCTATTTACCACAAATATTTGGAAGGTACTCGCGCCCACTAAGCCCGAAATCATTACCAACATTGCGGCGTTTTGTTGTTTCTTAGCCGTGTCAGGTGGGATTCGGGTGAAGTCGCGATCGTCGATCATCAGCACGAGCTTAGCGCTGGGGAATTTTGTTTACGCGGCGGTTTTATTTCAGCTCGACTTTGCAGTGAGCTTATTTGCCCTATTTACCATTCTGGGCACCGGCTTTTTAGGCATGCTTACGGCGAGTATTGTGCGCCGTCAGGGTAAAAACGAAGCGGGCCGCTTGCTGATGCGACAGTTTTTGCCAGAGAGCGTCGTCGAGACTGCCTTCGAAAGCCCTGATCGATTGCTGGAAGACGCCCAGGAATGTGAAGTCACCATATTGGTAACCGACCTGCGAGGCTTCACCCGCTATTCAGAAAGTATGAATCCTCTGGAGGTGCTCGATTCTCTGAATCATATCCAGAGCTTTTTGGCCGAAATTGTAGAGCAGCATGGTGGCTGGGTCGATAAGTTTATGGGCGATGGCATGTTGGCGGTGTTTGGGGCACCGAGACAGCTGAGCAATCATGCTGAGCAAGCCCTTAAAGCGGCTCAACAGATCTTGCGTCAAGGCAAAACTCAATGCCCTTTACCCATCGGCATTGGTTTACATTCTGGCCCGATTGTGGCGGGTTGCCTGGGGGCCACTGGCCGCCTCGAATTTACTGTCATTGGCGATACGGTGAATGTTGCTTCGCGGTTAGAGTCCCTCACCAAAGACTGGTCGACGCCACTATTGATGAGTGGCTCGACCGCTCGTCAGCTGCGATCGCGACCGGCACTCACGGCCTTAGGCTCGGTTCCGATTCGCGGACGGGAGCAGGGCATCGAGATTTTTACCCTGCCTGAGGTGGGCAACCCAGAAAAAAGCATGAGTACGGGGGCGGTGTGAACGCTGAACGAGCCCATTTTCCTAGCCGATCTCTAGTGTGGAGGAGTGCGCTCGCTTGACGGCACATCTGGATGAACGTTTCTCCGTTAATCGCAGCGCTGCTTCCCCATCGTGGCTCAGTGATGGGAGCGGCCATGATGGGATCGTCTATCGGCGAGTTCGTCAATGATGTGGGCGATCGCCGCAGCCCTCCGCTATTAAAATGTTCGCGCAGGTGCATTTAGGGGCCAACATCGAGTTAACAGTTGCCTCCAGCGTGATTGCTGCTCTGACTGGCTGAAATTTAGATGGCTAGTTTATTGGATCTCGTCCAAAGGACGATCAACACGCCTTTCTTTCGAGTGGGGAATGCTGAACTGACGCTCAACGCGATCGCTCAGTTTCTCCTTGCGGTCTTGCTCGCGATCGTCTTTGCCCTAATCTTTAAGCGAGTTTTGTCTGGTCTGATTTTGAGCCGCCTCGGTTTCAAACAGGGCATTCGAGAATCCATCGCCACGATTACCAGCTATGGCTTGGGCGCGATTTTTTGCCTGATCCTCTTGCAAACCTTAGGTATTAACTTTGCCTCGGTCGCCGTTTTAGCGGGTAGCTTAGGCATTGGTATCGGCTTCGGCTTTCAAGATCTCATGCGCAACTTTATCAGCGGGATTGCGCTGCTCGTTGAGCAGAAACTAAAAGTCGGCGACTTTGTTGAATGGGAAGGATTTACCGGTTACATCACCGAAATTTCTTTGCGATCGACCATTATTCGCACCATTACTCAACGCCATATCGTCGTTCCCAATAGCGCGTTAGCGGGTCATAAAGTTATCAACTGGACCTACAACGACCCCAAGGGATGGGTGCCTATTTATGTCAGTGTCTCCCATGAGAGCGACTCAGTTTTAGTCATCGAAGCCCTCTTAGATTCGGCCTCTCTAGAAGAAAGCGTTTCCTACGAATACCCGCCGGAGGTTTATCTAATTGGCTTTGGTGAATATTCCTTGGACTTTGTGCTGTGGGTATGGATTCATCGAGTAGATCTAAAACATAAAACTGAGAGTTCGCTGCGATTTATTATTGACCTAAACCTGCGCCAGCGTCAGATTCGCCTAGCTTCTCCGCGTTACGATTTGTGGCATCGCAATCCCAATATCGTGGTACAATCCTCCGTCGAGGCCTATCAAGAATATACCGATCTACAGGCGGTGGCTCCGTCCTTTAACGAAGCGCTGCCGAAGCCCGTTGCCGTACGTAATCTGCTCAAAAGCATTCCCTATTTCAGCCAATGTAGCGCTGTTGAACTGCGAAAACTCGTTGAGATTGGCTATCGTCGTCGATTAGAGTCGAACGAGATTTTGTTCAAAATTGGTGATCCCGGCGACGCTTTCTATATCATTTTGTCAGGGGCTGTCAGCTATCAATTAGACGGTTATGATCAGCCGACAGTATTGACGTCAGGTCAGTTTGTGGGCGAGTTCTCGCTGATGTTAGGGGTGCCGAGAACGGTGACGATCAGAGCGATCGAAGAAACCACGGTGTTTGCCATCAGCCCCCAAGGCTTCAAGCAGATTTTGCAAAGTCAGCCTCATCTCTATGATCTCATCGTCAAACAAATGAGCCGTCACGAAGCAGAACTCACTCAACAAAAACGCCGCCTCCGCGAGCTGGGCCTCATCACCAGTGACTATGACAAAAATCCAGTCGCTTGGGTGCAAAAGCAGTTAGAGAAGTTGTTTTCTTCCTGACATTACTCAGGCTCTGTGAACCGGTTTTCTCTGATGAGTCAGATCAAGATAACACCAGCATAGTGAGGTCTGCTTTGAATATCAACAACGGATGCTTTTGGTCAAGATGATCTGCTCTGCCCCGTTAATGCAAAGCTCAGCTGTATTAGAAAGAACTGATATCTTCAATTTCAAGACGCTCTTTGATCGAGTTGCCTCCTCCCGCAAGTTTGTCTAAAACCAGCGACATATCCTGAATCGCTCCCAGAATATTTTCAATTCGTTTAAGCTGTTTT
>CALCPB010000155.1 GCA_937897665.1 uncultured Halomicronema sp.
CTCTAGGAACCACAGACGCTTGTCAATGGTGCGAGAGATTTCAGTGTAAAGATCAGCGGTGTCAGCGTCACCGGCAGCATCAGTGGCATCAATGGCTTCACGAACATGCTTGGCATAGGCGGCATAGCGATCGGCTAGGGCCATGACATGCTCATTGCCATCAATGGCATCAACCGGATACTCGGGCAGAATGGACTCATCTGCAGCCATGCGAGCTGTACCAAGCGCCGTACCGCCGAGTGCCGTCACTCGCTCGGCCACCATATCAACGTATTCCTCCATTTCACCGGACATTTCATCAAACAGCTCGTGTAGCTGATAAAAGTCTTTGCCTTTGACGTTCCAGTGAGCCTGCTTGGTTTGCGTCTTGAGGTCCAAGGTGGCTGCGAGGCTCTTATTCAAAATTGCGACCACCTGCTCTCGCACATCGATAGGCAGGTCGTTGCGCGTGGGGTAAAACCGAACGGTTGATTTAGTCGGGGTTGCAACCATGAGTCGCCTCCTTAGGCATGCTGTAAGTGGAAATCGTTCAGGGGAACATCAATACAGTACAACGGTTCAACATTCCTCATTGATTAAATCATACTCGTTATGAGTACGACTTGCAAGGGGTTGGTATTGTCGGCTGCAATGCTTGATGTTTTCCTTTATTGTCGGCCTGTGACGCGCTGCGGTGCTGCTATTTGTAATGCACTCCGTCTGCTGTTTGAGCGCTACGGCTTGCTGTAGTTTCTTCGATGGGGCCGCGATATCTCTGTATCTTTTGCTCCAGTAACCTCTATCTTGAGGTGGACGGGGCTGCCTCAGTTCCTAAAGCTCCTATCGCTATTCAAATACTAGGAATAGCGTCCATTGTTAACAGCACCCCCACCGCGATTCACGGTAGGGGTGCTGTCGATCGCGGCCAATGCCGATGCTTGAGGCGATTCCGATGAATGGCGTTTGCTAGTCGGTCAAGCCGTCTTAAGCCTTGGCTTACAGCTTAGAGTTCGCTGTCGTCGTCTTCTAAACCTTCGCTGTCAGTTGACAGGGCCTCTGCCGTGGGGGGCGCCGCTATTGCTTGTGGCGCTGGCGGGGGTGTTGGGGCCGCGGGCTCGGGTGTGGCGGTGACGGTCGGTGTGACCGGCTTGGGGGCTGGTGGCTCGGCATCGATACCGAGCTGCTGTTTCGCTTTGTAGAGTAGCGTTTCGGTGCTGGAGCCGATCGCGGTCAAGGCGGACTGGCCGATGGCCGTCGCTGATTTAGGCTCTTCGGTGCTAGGGGCTTGCAAGTCGTTGTACCAGTCTCGGCCCCGACGACCTAGGCTGATGGAATTTTTCCAAAACCATTCGCCCCCAACAAAAACCAAGCAGATGGCTAACCACAGCAGCACTGCAGTTTCTCGCAGGATGTTTAACGTGAGCACCAGGGCTCTTTGGTAAGTCGCTGCGGTATCAGCAGCAAACACCAACTCGCTAACTCGACTGGCTTGGCCTTTGATTTTCTCCATGGGCTTGGACTCCTTAATCAGGCGGTGATATTGAGGGGGCGATCGCGCGGTCGATCAGGCTTCACCCCACACTTTTTTGAGGACAGTTTCAACGGGAATGTCGGCTAGCGTTTGGCTGGACGAGGTAACGCTGAGGAACCGTTGTTCAGAGCCCTCGACCGGCGGCAGACGATAGACCGGCTGATTGGCCCCAAAGAGCACCAGCGTAAACACGTTGAGGGCCACCCCTAATTCCGAGACGTCGCTATCGGTTGTGAGTAAGAGATTGGCCCCAGCGATGAGCGCCGCTGTCTGCCCCAAGTTGTCAGGCCGCACGACCTTAACGCTCGGCACCTGCTGAGTGATAACTTTGACGGCATTCGCAGTTTCTGGCCGCTGCAGCATCACGAGGGGTAAACCCGGCTGACGCTTTTGAAAGTCTTGCACAATGGCCACCCAGTTTTTTGGGGGGTAGGCGGTGCTCGGACTGCCCTCATCAGCACCGGGATGCATCAAGACATAGCCCTGTTCGCCCAGGCCTTGAGCCTGGAGTTGATTTTCGACCCAGCCAATGTCGCTTTGGGGCACGTTGATCGCGATCTCGGCACAGGCCCCTGAGTCCCCCAGGGGGGCGAGCAGATCGTGATATTGAAAAGCTTTGTACTGTTCTGGTTTGCAGGGTACGGTCGCCGTCAGAAACCGATTGTTGGCGCTGCTCTGATAGCCAATGCGAGTGGGAATGCCGCTGAGCCAGCGCATCAGCGCGGTGGCCCAGTCTTGCGTGGCCGTGATCACGACTTCGTATTCGCGATCGCGCACGATGCCCAAGAGGTTAGCCCAGTCAGCGGGACTGTTGTTATTGCTAAACGGATACGGAATCGTCGCTTCAACGATCTTCGATACTCGATAAGCTGCCGTTGCCGTAGGCTCTACGACGACCGAAATTTCGGCCTGCGGAAATGATTGCTTGAGCGTCTCAAGCGTCGGGAAAAAAAGAAGCTGATCGCTAACTCCACCCGGAACGAGAGCCAGTACTTGCATAGCTATCTGTCCTGCTTGTCCGTTCCACATTCTAGAGGAACGCGGGCCGTAAGAATGCGTTGTTGCCAACAAAACTCTTAATAATTCACCGTTGAATCGGGAGAGCAACTGGGACGGCAAAAATTCGCGGTAGGGTGAAAAAGGAAAATTGCCGAGAGGAGGCCCACCATGCATCTGTTGATTCCTGCCGCTGGGGTAGGGCGACGCATGGGCAGCGATCGCAACAAGCTGTTGCTGACTCTGCATGGCCAACCCCTTCTGGCCTGGACGCTGCAGGCGGCCAACGCCAGCTCCACCATCGCTTGGATTGGCATCATTTGCCAACCCGACGATCGCCCCGACATTCTCCAGATCTTGCAGACTACCCAGCTGGCCACACCCGTCACGCTGATTCCTGGTGGTAGCACCCGCCAAGCGTCGGTTTATAACGGGTTGCAAGCGCTACCGGCGGCGGCTGAGCAAGTCTTGATTCACGATGGGGCGCGGTGTTTAGCCACGCCTGATCTGTTTGATCGCTGCTCTCAAGCGCTGCAAACCTGCCCTGGTCTGATTGCCGCAGTGCCTGTTAAAGACACCATCAAGGTCGTGGGGGCTGATGGCCTTATTCAACAGACCCCCGATCGCAGTTGTTTATGGGCGGCGCAAACTCCGCAGGGCTTCCACGTTGCCAAGCTCAAAGCCGCTCATGCCCAGGGCAAAGCCGCCGGATGGACGGTGACCGATGACGCCGCCCTGTTTGAAAAATGCGGCCTGCCGGTCAAAATCGTGCCGGGTGAGGAAACCAATCTCAAAATCACTACGCCCGAAGATCTCAACCTGGCGGAAATGGTTTTGCGCGATCGCCTGTAGGCCACAATCCGGTGGCGCTAGCTCCTGCCGCTGCTATGCGGCGATGTCCCTGTTCAGCGCCATTCCCGGAAAAGGCCGCAATGAACTCGTAGAGATGACCGTGGGGTCACCGGTTGACCCCTGTTGCGGCGATCGCTGAGCGACCGCCGTCGGTGAGTGATCGCCACTGCGCGTAGTCGGTGGGCATAATAGGCCAACCGCCATCGGGCTAGGGGCATCGACAAATCACACCATCGTTAAAGATTGGGCAGGAGTTTTAGATAAAGGATTCTCGGTGTATTCCACTTATTCCAGGTGCAACGATGTTTCAGCAATGGGGCGGGCGCGTTGGCACTCTACCAGCCCGATGACTCCCCCCGCAGTCGATACGGGGTTTTACATATTATTGGTTGATCCCACTGGCTATCAGCAGGCCGCGCTACTGCAAGCGTTGGCCATTGAAGGACTGGTGGTTTATACCGTGGGGTCGGTGACTGAGGCGTGGGCCTGCCTGGCCTGGCGATTGCCGCACCTGATTTTGCTCGAAGCCTCTTTCCTGGAGTCGAGCAGTTTCGACTTTTGTCAACAGCTGCAGCAAGGACTCGAAACCCAGTCCATTCCCGTTTTATTTTGGGGGCAGGGGCAGGATCAGGGCGATCGCTTGCAAGCCTTTGCGGTCGGCGGTGCTGACTATATTCCCAAACCCTATTGGCCCGCCGAGGTGGTGGCTCGCATTAAACTGCAGGTCGCCCGCCGCGAAACCCAGCAGCGGCTGCAGACGCGCACCCAAAAAATGATCGCCAACCACAGCCCGTCACCGCTGTTGGCCAACCTGCAACGAGCGCTGCACCAGCAAACCCTGCGGCTCAAAGAGCAGAATGACCGCCTGCAGCAGGAAATTGATGAACGCCAAGAGGCCGAACTGGCGCTGCGTCAAGAGCAGCAAAAATCTGAAAAACTGTTGCTCAACATTTTGCCAGAAGCGGTGGTTGAGCAGCTTAAACAGTTTCAAGGGTCGTTGGCAGAGCGCTTTGACGATGCCACGGTGCTGTTTGCCGATATCGTTAACTTCACCCCGCTGGCGGCGCAGTACAGTCCCTTAGAGTTGGTGAACTTACTCAATCAAATCTTTTCCGCCTTTGACCGCTTGGCCGAGCACTATCACTTGGAAAAAATCAAAACCATCGGCGATGCCTACATGGTGGTGGGCGGTGTGCCCGTCGCGCGACCAGGTCATGCGGCGGCAGTGGCCGATATGGCATTAGCGATGCACGAGGTGGTCAGGGAGTTTAGCCACGATGATCGCACGCCCCTGCGACTCCGCATCGGCATCAATACGGGCAGCGTCGTCGCGGGCGTGATTGGCATTAAAAAGTTTAGCTATGACCTGTGGGGCGATACTGTCAACGTGGCTAGCCGCATGGAATCGCAAGGCCAACCCGGCAAGATTCAGGTCACCGAGACGACCTATGCGCGCCTGGCCGATCGCTTTGAATTTCAGCCTGGCCCGGAGATCCCCATCAAAGGCAAAGGCCCGATGAAAACTTACTATCTGGTTGGCCGGCTTTAAGCGTTAGCCCGTCGCCATCGCGATACACTGATTGAGGTCTGGCGACCCATCAGAGAACATCGTCTGAGCCGGTTCAGGAGCGGTGAGAGCATTGCCTGTGAGTTCTCCGCCGGTGCTGATTTGCCGCTGCTGGCAAAGCGATCGGTGCGGCGCATCTGAGACCGGGCCGAGCGGCTAACCCAGTCAAGTCGCCCCCGGCTGACCGGTACTTATGGGCCAGCTGGCCGAGCTTTGAGGTTTCATGAGGCGAGCGATCGCCCCCGCCCATTTTGAATGACCAGAGATACCCCACTGTAGGAAGACGACATCGAGGTTATGGCAACGTTTTTACTAGAAGTCGGCACTGAGGAACTCCCTGCCAGCTTTGTGCAAGAAGCCCTCGCCCAGTGGCGCGATCTCATTCCCACCGAGCTGGCCGAGGCCCATTTGACGCCGGGCGCGATCGACTACTACGGTACGCCCCGACGATTGGCTCTGCTGCTGACTGACTTGCCCAGCCGCCAGCCTGATCGTGAAGAAGAAGCCAAAGGGCCGCCTGCGAAAGCTGCCTTTCGAGACGGTCAGCCGACGAAAGCTGCCGAGGGGTTTGCCCGCTCGAAAAACGTTGCGGTAGAAGATCTGGAAATTCGCGAAACTGACAAAGGTGCCTTCGTCTACGTACAGCATCAGATTCCTGGTCGAGCGGCGACCGAGCTGCTGCAGGAATGGATTCCCCAGTGGATTTTAGGACTAGAGGGCAAGCGGTTTATGCGCTGGGGCGACGGCGACCTCAAGTTTCCGCGCCCGATTCGCTGGCTCGTTACGCTGCTGGATGATCAGCTGATTCCCCTGACGCTAGAGAACGGCTCCGAACGGTGCGTCAGCGATCGCGTTTCCCAGGGCCATCGCGTCCTGCATCCTGCGCCAATTAATCTCAACCACGCTCAAGACTATGCCCCCCAACTGCGATCGGCCTTTGTCGAGGTCGATGGTCAACAGCGGCAGGCCGACATTCGAGCAGCGGTGGAACAGGCGGCGCAGTCAGTCAAAGGCCAAGCCCATGTCAGCACAGCGCTGCTGAACGAAGTGGCCAATTTAGTGGAATGGCCGACGGCGGTGGTCGGTGAATTTGAGCCCGCCTTTTTAGAGCTACCCGCCGAAGTTGCCATGATGGAAATGGAGAGCCATCAGCGGTATTTTCCAGTGTTGGCCGGGGCGGCAAGCACCGCACTGCTGCCCTACTTCATCACGGTGTCAAATGGCGATCCGCAAAAGTCGGCGCTGATTGCCGAGGGTAATGGTCGCGTGATTCGCGCTCGGCTGGCAGATGGCAAATTCTTTTTTGATGCCGATCGCGCCCAACCGCTGGCGGCCTTTGTGCCCAAGCTCGATGCCGTCACCTTTGAAGAACGGCTGGGGTCGATGGGGGCAAAGGTGCAGCGGATTGGGGCGATCGCTGAGCTAATCGCCACTCAATTAGAGCTAGACGCCACTGCACGACAGGAGCTGCAGCGGGCCGCCCAGCTGTGCAAGGCTGACCTCGTCACCCAAATGGTGGGGGAATTTCCCGAACTGCAGGGCATCATGGGCGAAAAATATGCCCGTCACAGTGGTGAGCCCGAAGCTGTCGCCGTGGCGATCGCCGAACATTATCGACCGCGCGGTGCTAGCGACAGCCTGCCGCAAACCCTGGTAGGTCAGCTTTTGGGCATGGCCGACCGGCTAGATACCCTGGTGGGCATTTTTAGCCTGGGCATGCTGCCGTCGGGGTCGTCCGATCCTTTTGCGCTGCGCCGGGCGGCGAATGCCAGCATCGCCGTCACCTGGGACGCGGATCTAGCGATCAATCTGCACGAGCTGCTCGATCAGGTGGTAGCGGCCTTTGTGCAAAATCCGGAGCTGACGGTTGAGCAAGCAGAGCCGCTGCGATCGCAGCTGCAGGACTTCTTTAAGCAGCGGGTACAAACGCTGCTGCAGGACGAGTTAACCATCGACTATGACTTGGTGAATGCCGTGGTGGGTGATAACGACCCCGCCTATACCCAGCGGGCGCTGAGTGACCTGCTGGATACGCGCGATCGCGCGGTCTTTTTGCAGAGTCTGCGGCAAGATGGCACCCTTGCCCGCATCTATGAAACGGTCAACCGCGCGGCCCGACTGGCTGCCCAGGGCGACTTGGCGGCCAGCGTTCTAGATCCGACCACCGTGGTCGATACGACGCGATTTCAACAGGAGTCGGAGCGGGCCTTTTTGGCAGCTCTGCAGGCGCTGCTGCCGCAAACCGTGGCCGCCCAGCGCGATCGCGACTATCGTCAGCTGGTGTCAGGGCTCGAAGCAGCCGCCCCGATTGTCAGCCGCTTTTTTGACGGCCCCGACAGCGTCCTCGTGATGGACAAAGATGCCGCCATCCAGCAAAATCGATTAAATCTGCTGGGCCTGCTGCGCAACCATGCGCGGGTGCTGGCAGAGTTTGGCGCGATCGTCAAAGGCTAATCAGGGCTACCCCAACTATCCGAACTTATGGAAAAACGCGCTCATGTGATTGGGTTAGGTCGCTCTGGCATTGCCGCGGCCAAGCTATTGCAGCAGGCCGGTTGGACCGTTGTGCTCAGCGATCGCAATTCTCAGCCTCTGATGCAGGAAATCATCCCGGCGCTGGTAACGGCAGGGATTACCGTTTGCCTCGACCACAGCTTTTCAGTGGAAAAAGATCCGGCTGAATTGGTGGTGGTGAGCCCTGGTGTGCCGTGGGATATTCCCCCTCTGGTGGCGGCTCGGGCGCAGGGGATTGAGGTGATTGGGGAGGCGGAACTGGCCTGGCGTCATCTGCGCGATCGCCCCTGGGTGGGCATCACCGGTACCAACGGCAAGACGACTGTTACGGCGCTAACCGCCGCGATCTTTCAAGCTGCCGGGCTGAGCGCCCCCGCCTGCGGCAACATTGGCGAGGCGATTGGTGAATTGGCCCTCGCGCCCACCCCTCCCGACTGGGTGATCGCTGAACTCAGCAGCTATCAAATCGAAGCCGCATCCACCTTGGCTCCTGACATCGGTCTGTGGACGACCTTTACGCCCGATCATCTGGCTCGCCACAAAACCCTCGACAACTATTTTCAGATCAAGGCCAAGCTGCTGCATCAATCGAAGCAGGCGGTGCTCAACGGGGATGATCCGACTCTGCGCACCCAGGCGGCAGCGCAGTTTCCCGACGTCTATTGGACGAGTACGCAAGGCCCTGACGCGATCGCCCCGCTAACGCCCCTGGCCTATATCGAAGCCGGTTGGGTCAAAGTTGCTGGTACACCGATTGTGGCTGTGGATGCGCTCAACATGGTTGGCGAGCACAATCAACAAAATCTACTCATGGCCGTTGCCGCCGCTCATTTGGCCGGATTGGCGCCTAGCGCGATCGCTCAAGGGGTAAAAACCTTCCCGGGCGTGCCTCACCGTTTGGAAGCGGTGGGCACCTGGCAGGGTACAGCCTATATCAATGACAGCAAGGCGACCAACTACGATGCTGCCGTGGTGGGGCTGCAGGCCGTGCCCGCTCCGGCCATTTTGATCGCGGGGGGCGAGGCCAAAGCGGGGGACGATAGCGCCTGGCTCAGCGAGATTCAAGCTAAGGCCGTGAATGTTTTGTTGATCGGGAATGCCGCTGAGACCTTTGCTCAACGGCTGACCGCGATCGGCTATGAGTCGTATGAAATTGTCGAAACGATGGAGCAGGCCGTGCGCCGCAGTGCCGAACTCGCCCCCCAACTCGGCGCTCAAACGGTATTGCTATCACCGGCCTGCGCCAGCTTTGATCAATATCCCAACTTCGAAGTGCGCGGTGATCATTTCCGCAGCCTTTGCCAAACAACGCTGGCCTAACCTGAGTTCGGGTAATGTCCCCGTCAGACGGAGCTTGCTCGATTCGATAACAACCTGCAAGACCGTACAGCAATCCACATTACTGGGTGTAGGGTGAGTTGCCTTCAGGCAAACGCGCCGCTAACAGGGGCTTGAGGAGTTGGGATGGTGCGTTTCCACGATGT
>CALCPB010000156.1 GCA_937897665.1 uncultured Halomicronema sp.
GCATCTTGCTAATAGCGCATCGATTCATCACCGGTGACTGCCTCCAACCCCAGCAGTGCTCAACCATCGTCCGCTGCCAACGCCGGATACTCCGGATTTTCAGAAAAAACTTGCGAAGCATTGCGATCTGAGCGGCGATCTCAGCCCCTACCGGCGGCTCTCAAGCACTAGCGAAACATCGCGCAAGATTAACATTCTTAACAAACTCTCACGATTCGCCTCGACGCGATCGCCATTTTGTCAACCAGGATGCAGTTTAGCAAAGGCAGAGATCGCTATGATGCAGCTACTTTCAGTGATATCACCCCAAGATTCTTTTATTAAAAAATAGTGATCAAAAGATCGCCGTTCCCTCTCATAAATGTTACGATAGTTTACAGAAAGAACGTTTTGGCTGAGTTGCTCTCATCTGGCAATCGAGAGTGGCATTCATAACCATTGGCCTTCACCCTTCACAGCGGTTTTACTGGTATCTCTGTTCCATGAAAACATCCCAAAGCACTGACCTCGTACGCACTTACCTCAAAGAGATTGGGCGGGTGCCGCTGCTTACCCACGAAGAGGAAATTCTTTTGGGTAAGCAGGTGCAGCAGTTAACTGCGTTGGAGAAGCACCGAGCCGCCTTGAGTGATGAGCTGGAGCGAGAACCCACCAAGGAAGAGTGGGCTGCCGCTGCTGATCTCTCAGTTACTGAGCTCATCAACACGGTTCGTGTGGGCAAGCAGGCTAAGCGCAAGATGGTTGAGGCTAATCTGCGCTTAGTGGTTTCTGTGGCGAAAAAGTACATCAAGCGCAACGTCGATCTGCTGGATTTAATTCAGGAGGGCACCATTGGTATGCAGCGGGGCGTCGAAAAGTTTGATCCAACCAAGGGCTATCGCTTTTCGACCTATGCTTACTGGTGGATTCGTCAGGCCATCACGCGGGCGATCGCCGAAAAGAGTCGCACCATCCGCCTGCCAATTCACATTACTGAGAAGCTGAACAAAATTAAGAAGGTCCAGCGGCAGTTATCGCAGCAGCACGGTCGCGCCGCTTCTATCGCCGAAATCTCCGAAGCCCTAGAACTCTCCCCCCAGCAAGTCCGTGACTATCTTGAGAAATCCCGACAGCCGCTGTCGCTTGACCTGCGCGTTGGCGATAATCAGGACACTGAGCTGAGCGAACTACTCGAAGACGACGGCATCTCGCCCGAAGAGTTCGCCACCCAGTCATCGCTCCGCAGTGACTTAGACAAGCTCATGATTGAGCTGACCCCGCAACAGCGTCAGGTCTTAACGCTGCGGTTTGGGCTCACTGATGGCAAAACGATGACCCTAGCTAAGATTGGCGAGATTCTCAGCGTTTCTCGTGAACGAGTGCGCCAAATCGAGCGCGAGGCTCTAACATCACTGCGCAAGCGCCGGGGCGACGTTCGAGAATATCTGGCCAGCTAGCGTCAGTTTCGGATTAAGGCTATCTTCGCATCCCCCTGAATAAGTCTTTGCTGGCAGTTTTATCTGAGGCAACGCCAGTTTGCTGGCTTAGCGGTTGTCATTGTGTTGTCAACGATTGGGATTCAGGAAGAGGTTAAAGCAATAAGTGCGCAGTCAGCGGCGGCAAGCTGACTGCGCACTTACCTAAACAGGCTTACTTTCCGGACAATCAGCGCTTAGGTGTTGGGAACGGTCTCACAATCACTCGCGCCGTCTACCCTTTTGGCCACCTGCTTAGCGCGAGACAAGACGCTCTCAGCATCAGGGTTGTACTTCGGAACTACGATGTCTCCTTTTTGGGCAACCCAGAGGCCAACTTCATCAGAGATGCCCGCATCATCAAGTGCCTGAGCCACGCGCTTGGCTAAGCCGCTCTCATCAAACTTGCCGTCCAATCCCACCTTTGCAGGGAGGATAGAGTTCTCTTTAGCGACTATGGGCACATAAACCCAAGACGCTGCTGCTGAACCGCTTTCAGCATAAGGATTCAGCCGCTAAATGATGACAGCCTCTAATTCAAGAAGGATTTGCCAGCCGCGCTTGTCGCCAGATCCACCAGGCCGCTAAGCAAACAGTGCAGTTGCCCAAGACCGTCATCGCCGCTTGTAGGGTGACCAACCAAGCCAAAGCGTCAGCGTTATCAAAAAAGTGCCAGGTGCAGGCACACATCGCGCTGACCAAGGCGGGCAGCATGGCAAACGACAAAGTGCGCCATGCTGTCAGACCACTGACGGCGGCATACTGCCAGATAAACCAGATAGCGGCAATCCATTCCACCACGCTAGTGATGTGAACAACCCAGGTTGGAATAGAGAGCGCATGCATGGCTTGAGGTCAAGTCAGAAAGAATAAACCGCCAAAGGGAAAGCCCGTAGAAAGCCAATGGCTGTTTCCAGTTGGTTTCTCTGCAGTCTACAAAAGTCTGGGGCAGAAGATCAGCCGGAGAACTATTGTTGAGTATTGTGAGAGGCACTTTTTGATTGAGGCCAAGATGAGAGTTGTATTGTGCGGCTATTACGGCATGGGCAACGGGGGCGATGAGGCCTTACTGGCGGCACTCTTGCAGATGCTGCCCGCTCATGCCGTTCCGGTTGTGCTGTCGGGCAATCCCATTGAGACGGCGGCGCGCTACCAAGTCGAGGCCCATTCTCGTAAGTCTTTGAGCGGTGTGTGGGCCGCCTTCAAAGGGGCGCAGGCATTTGTTTGGGGCGGGGGCAGCTTGATGCAAGACGCCACCAGCGCCGTGAATCCGGTTTACTACGGCGGGCTCATGTTGTTGGCTCAGATGATGGGACTCAAGACGGTGGCTTGGGCCCAGGGCATTGGCCCCCTCAAGCGCGGCTGGACCCGGCAACTGACCCGTAAAACCCTGCTGCAATGTACCGGTGTCACCCTGAGAGATCGAGCCTCAGCGGCTCAAGCGGCAAACTGGCGGGTGCGGGCCTGGTTGGCACCTGACCCGGTGTGGGCACTGGCCTCAAAGCCGGTCGAGGGCTTAGCTGACTTTCCGGCCCCTCGGGTGGCTGTGGCGCTGCGATCGCATCCGTGGCTAACTGCGTCTCGACTCAGCCAGTTGGGCGAAGCATTGGCAAACTTTCAAACAGCGACGAGCACGAGCATTTGGTTGGTGCCGTTTCAAGCAAGTAAGGATTTGCCCGTGGCTAAAGCTATTCAGCCTCATCTCAAGGGACCGAATCAAATTCTATCTGTCAGTGATCCGAAGCAGCTTAAAGGCATCTTTCGCGGAGTTGAAATGGCGATCGCCATGCGATTGCATGCACTCATTATGGCGGCAGCGGAAGGGTGTCGATGTTTTGCCCTGAGTTATGACCCTAAAGTGACCTACGTCGCCGAAGATCTCGACATTCCCGGCTGGGAGATGGCTCCGACCGCTGCTGCCACTCACGCTGACTTTGCCCTAGCCCCTTGGCCGGAAACGGTTGCTCAAATGACCCAAACGCTATTGCGCCAATATGCAGATGGTTTACCCGCCTCACCCGATCAAATTCAATCGCGCGTTGATCGGGCCTTGATGCATCAAGAACTCCTCAACCAATTTTTGGTCAATTCCTAGCGCCGTCCATCGTGCCTACTGTTATGGCAGTCGCCAGTCCGGTTAGGATTTGGACTGCAGAGCCTCATCGTGCTGAGACGTTAAGGATTAGAGCGCTTCTAGGTGACCTCAGCACAGTGGCCAACGCCACAATTGCACCTGTTTGAGATTGCTTAAAAACAGAAAGCCTGAGTGCCCGGCGAACCAATCCTGCTTGCATAGCAAACAAATCTGGCCTCACTGGCGTTCTCAGGCTTTCAAAACACACTGATGGTAGGGGAAATCACTGAGGACAGTGATTTCTATGTCAATAAACTAACTTGAGAGCAATAGGCGGCGGAAGAGGGCTCTACCCCCTCATTAGAGATAATTTCTTGACAATTAGGTTTGAGATCGGAATTTCTGTGTTACACCATAGGAATTAATCAAGTCAGTACGCTATATATGCCGTTCGCCCTCTTTGAAAACTGCTAACAGTTCCTTAAGGATATGAGTGAAGGAAACGTGCCATCCCACTCCCACGACGCCAACTCGATCGACGCCTCTGCCCCAACCACACCACACCGAGCGTCAACGCCACCCAGGTCTGATGACTGGGAAGTGGTTCCTCTTTCCGGTATTCCTCCCGCAGCAGCGAATCCTGCGGCAGCCTCCCCTTCAACGGCGCAGATTTCAAGCAATCGAGTCACTGAGCTGCAGTCGCGGGTGCTCGACCTTAATCAGTGTAATGAGGTGCTGTTAGCCCGGGTCAATCAATTAGAAGAGGCTCTCGAACGATCGCAACAAACGCTGCAGCAAAAGGTCGAGCGATCGCAGCGACTCACCCACGACGACAAAGTGACGACGGCCCAAACCCAGTCTGTGGCTCAGCTGTTGAGCGAATTGGAACAGACCCACGGAGCGTTAGAGCGTCAAACTATTTTGGCTGAGACCCTGAGCACTCAGCTGCAAATCCATCAGGCCCGCAGTCAGCAACTCGAACAAGACTGTGTCATCTTGCGTCAAGAAAAGACCGAGCGGGCGCAGCAGCTACAGACAGCTGAAGAGACCTGTGTTGATTTGCGATCGCGCCTGCAGCGTCAGCAGCGCTACACGCTGCAGTTCAAAGCGGCTCTGGAAAAGTGTCTCGACACCTCAGCGTTTGGGCATACGGCTCACGGTATCGAGCAGGAAGACATTACTGATAACGTGGCGGCGAGTCAGTCAGCGGCGATTCTCGATCCCGCCATCATGCCGCGCTCTGAACGTATTCAACCTTGGTCAGCAGGCACCACTCCCACCCAAGCCGATCCTCAGCTGCTTTCCTTAATGCGGGGCAAATCGACGCCCACGGCGGAGCCAACGCTGCCCGCTGACACGAATACTCCACCTTCTGTCACCGATTTTTCATCACCGTTGCCGGCATCGTCTGAGCCAGCTGCCCCCCCCGAACCGGCGATCGAGACCTCTAGCGACGCCGAGAACCAGCTCTGGCAAGACGTTGAGCGCGTTATCGACAATCCTACTCCGGGCTCAGATGGTGACAGATCGCCAACTCTAGACACCACTGCACCCGCCGCCCCTGAGAATTTACATCCGTCTGCTACAACGACACCCCCTACAGTTGTTCAGTTTACTGAGCCAATCCCTTGGGGAAGTCCCGCACCGGTCGAAACGTCGGCAAAGCTTGAGCCAGCGGCTACCCCCCTGACGCCGCGCGAGGTCGCTGAAAATTTAAAAGCGGCGCTCGAAAACACCCCAGCAGCCAACAGCGCTGAATCGTCTTTTTCCTCAGTAGTAGCAAGCCCACCGTCAGCGCCTGCAACTCGGGCTTCAGTTCCACCTCAACCCTCACCATTTGCCACCACGATTCCGGCGTTAGAGGCCATGAATAATCCTCAGGCTTCGCCTTCGCCGATTGTGCATCCGCTGCGTCCTACTCAGCGCAAACGCAAATCTTTGTCAGCGGTTGAACTGCCGAGTTTCCCTCCTTTGCCTAAGGTCAAGCAAGAGTAACGTCTAGCCTGCCCCTCTGGACTTGCGATCGCCTTTACGATTGCCGCCATCCTACAGCTAACTCAACTGGAGAGGAGGCGGCGCACTGCAGGCGTGAAGTCCACCTTAAATTAATCACGATCAGGCAGATCGATGTCTGGATCGATGCGGTTTGAGTGAATAGAGTATCAGTCGCTAAAACGCAAAACTTGCCCCAAGACTGCCAGGCGTGAGCAGTTCCAATGGTCAATGTGGGAAACAATCTCGCCAGCTGCATTAAGGCGATACTCGGTCCAACCCGAAATTGCGACGGGCGGTCGCCAAGGCAGTGGGGTAATCCAACTCAACGTCCAATAGGTGTGAAAGGTCGTCGCATCAACCGGCTCAAGTCTGTGTAATTTCAGACAAGGTTCGCGAAACCAACGGGCAATAAAGCCAATCATTTGGCGATAGCGCTCTACCCCGCGAAAGCGATTGAGCGGATCTTGAAAATACACGTCTGGCGCATACAGGTCGTAGCTCTGCTCGGCCGGAAAACGTGCATAGTCTTGGCGGATGCGATCGCAAACCGTCTCAATATCCATCACGTCTCCTCAGTCCACAGTCGTTCCAGCTGTCGCCGCCAAGCCTCTAACGCCTGCCCCTGATAGTTACTATCAGCCATATCGCCCATCATGCCCTCGCTGTAGAAGCGATCGAGGGTTTGCAGAGTGGTTTCTAAAGATTGCCCTTGCTGCTTGGCCGCAGCAATGATTTGTCGAATCTGCTGCTCAATTAAAGTACTGAAGAAAGGATCAACGCCTTCCTGTTTCATCACCAGTAACCGACTAATCGCCGACTCAAAGCGCAGTTCTGTCAGGCTCGCTAGCTCATCTTGAAACACGCCCCACAAAACATTTTGATGTAAGGCATAGCGAGCCTCTTGAGTCAGGTCAAAATTAGCGCTGAGGATTTCGGTGAGATAGGGTTGAGCGTCTGGCGCTGGAACGATGGGCACCAGCAGACGCAACCAGCTTTGATTGGCCGAGAGCAGCACCAGCAAGCGAAAGTCAGCAGCTTCTACCTGCCAAGCATCTGGCGGATTCACTTGCGTTTGCTCCCCAAAGCGCCCCTGCAGGTAGGTTGTGATGTCTTTGATTTCCATATCCTCACCTTAGCAAGGAGTTTGTTTTACAGAATAGTTTTCATCAAAAAAGAGCGTCGCCGGTCGGGCAACGCTCTTTTGATTAACTTCTGGATATTAGGCAGTAGTTAGACGAGCCACTCTTCAACCGCATCTTCTTTCGTATTGGTTCGACGGTAAGGCGTTTCACGGTTGAACTTCATGTGAATAGCCCGGTTTTGTTCACCGTCAGCTGCGACTGCAAAGATGGGATAGTCAATGAGCCCGTCTTGGAAAGACATTTGGAACCGGAAAGTGCCATCCGAGTTGAGCTTAATGGGCTTGCCACCAACTGTCACAGTTGCATCAGGCTCTGTTGCACCATAAACAATCAGTTCAGCATCGGCCACTAGCCAAAACTCACGGGGGCGAATTGGCGGTGCCGATGCCGAGAAGCCCGCACCTGACATAGTGAGCCCCGACATGGTCGGCACTTCGCTAGCCCACATGCCAACGCCCGAAGGGAAGACATAGGAACTCACTGGCATGGCGAAAGAGCTGACTGCCGACCCCGGTACATGCTGCATTGAGCCGAACAGCGAGCCCGCAATCCGCTGAGCCTCAGCAGATTCCGCCATACCGAAGATTTCTTCGTAAAGCTCGTTGCTCCCGTAGGCGGTTTCCACTCGTTTGGTGGGGTGAGTAAGAGTAGTAATCGTTGTGCCACGCAGGTCTTGATCCCAACCAACGGTCATGAAGTGATCTTCAATCCAGTCGGAGGGGTAGACGGGAGGAATATGTACCTGAGCCGAGCGGGCCAGCAACAGCCAGCGGCCATCGTTGCACAGATAGCCAATCTCGATCGCATAGTCGCGATCGCTAACAGGAATGGGTAAGTACCATTCTCGAGCCATCTCATCGCATTCGTACTGCTGCAAGCTATGGGGGGCCTGATAGTTCATATCGATATCAGTGACATCGTAAAAACGCAGGGCTAAACGAGCCCCTCCCTGACGGCGCAGCTCTTCCTTATGGCTGTTAGGAATATCCCAATAGGTGTAGGCCCATTGCGGGTCGCGGGGCATCAAAACAATCCGGCTCTCACCATAGCCACTGGGCAAATCAGGCAAGCCTTCATCAACTGACGCTAAGACTTCTGCGGGAATCGGCTCAGTCGAGGGAATAAACTTAGATGCTTCAACTTCGGTTTGCCCCTCAACACTGGCAGCAGGGGCAGGCACAGAAGCGGTACGACGAGTCTGAGCCGCCTGAATGGCATCAATCAGCTCAGATTTGCGCATGCGACTGTAGCGCGAGACCTCATACTCGCTGGCAACTCGACGCAGTTGCCGTAGCGTCATGTCATCAAGAGACGGGATCGACTGGGACATAAGATTCACTCCTAACGCGGTGAGATAGCCATAAAAATCGCCGGGGATCGAAACTCACAACTTGGGGATCACGAGTTGGCCATACTATGACAGATCTATATCAATTCCAGCAACCCCTATGACGCAGACACTTAAAGGCTTTCAACGGTAAAACAAGCTTTTTGGGGATCGCAATGTCTTGCTTCCATGACATGAGGATTTCGGCCTACTCAAATATCATATTTTCATGACTTCTTGATCTCCGCTCACTTTTAGTCAGTTGTGAAGGCGTCTACAGACCTGGAATAGCGGGTGACTGGCGTGGTTGAATAGCGAATGAAAAAGTGTGTGCGAGGAGTCAGTGAGTGAGTGAGTTTTCTCCAAGCCAGGCGAGGGGAAGTCGAGTAATCAGCCGGATACTGCCGCCTGCCATTCGATTTTGGTTATCCACACAACTCGACCATGTGGAAAATTTGAACTTCCAGATTGAGGGGCGCGATCGCGACTTACTCTCAGGTCACATTCCGGAAGTCGTTCTGTCCGCGCAGAAAGCCATCTATCAGGGCATTCACTTGAGTCAAGCGGATGTCAAAGCCAGCGGCATCCGCGTCAATTTAGGTCAAGTGCTTCGTCGCAAGCCTTTGCGCTTGCTGGCGGCCTTCCCCATCAGTGGTCAGGTGTTTCTCACCACAGCTGATTTCAATCAATCCTTACAGTCACCGCTCTTAGGTACGGGCCTCTATGACCTGCTGCGCCTGCTCAGCCAAGCCCAATCAGAGGCTTCTCACCTACAGGCGGTCTTGCAAGCCCTGCCCAACCACACGGTGTTGCCCCACTACCGTCCCACCGCCAGCATCAAAGCAGAGCAGATCATTCTGCGGCTCATACCCGATCAGCAAGCCGATTTGCCGCCGCTCGCGCTCGCCACACAATTGATGGTTCAAAATGGG
>CALCPB010000157.1 GCA_937897665.1 uncultured Halomicronema sp.
TCTACCAATGCTAATTTTAAACATTTCATTTCAAGCATAAACAAAACTCATTGGTATTTCATTAACTTACTTACTGATTTTTCGCTCATCCCAATACAAAGGAATCCCGATCTTTCCTCTCCAAGGAAATCCTAGTTTTGCGTTTTGACTTCCATCATCCACAAGCTCAAATGGACAAATAAAATCTAACCCACTAATCAGTTCGGGTGGCGAGGCATGAGCTACGTGTAAGCTAATACTATATTTTCCCGGAACTAAAAGCGATGAGGGTAGCTCCACATCACATGAAAAGGCTCCCTTATTACGGCTTAAAAGTTTTTCTTCTGCAGCCTCAAAATCGCGCGAAAAAACAATAGTTTCTAATGTTGAGTCATGAATGTGTAGAGCAAAATAAACATTTGATACATGCTCTTGGATTGTATATTCAATATGAATCCTAAATGGCTCACTGTAAGGGTGTTGACTGGCAAGCTTGCCATTTTTATCCAGAATTTGAACGGACGAAATCTGAATCAATGTATCAGCGACCTTAGTCATTTGGTATATCGGTTGATCTTGCATTTGGGTGCAATTCAAATATTGATTTACTACTGATTCAATGTTTCCAGAGTAAGAAATGCTACCTTTGCTCAAATATATCCCTTTTGAGCAAAGGGCTTTAACCGTGCTCATATTATGGCTTACAAAGACAATGGTTCTTCCTGAATTACCAATATTTTCCATCTTAGATAAACATTTTTTCTGAAACTCAATGTCTCCAACGGCTAACACCTCATCGACGACTAGAATTTCCGGTTCCATATGGGCAGCGACAGCGAAGGCGAGACGGACATACATACCCGAGGAATAGCGTTTGACAGGTGTATCCAGAAAACGAGAAATTTCGGCAAACTCAACAATTTCATCAAACTTGTAGTTGATTTCAGCTTTACTCATGCCGAGAATTGCGCCATTGAGAAAGATGTTTTCTCTCCCGGTGAGTTCTGGATGAAAGCCGGTACCCACTTCCAGCAGACTGGCGACGCGACCTTTAAGGCGAATGCGTCCGGCAGTTGGTTCGGTAATGCGACTGAGGATTTTGAGTAGGGTTGATTTACCAGCACCATTGCGCCCGATAATACCAACAACTTCGCCTTGTTTGACCTCAAACGAAACGTCCTTTAAGGCCCAGAATTCTTCTCGTTGCGTAGGGGAGATCGCTTTGTGAGGATTTTTCAAGGCCTGCCCGATCGCCCGCACCCCATCGGTCACCACGTCTCGTAACGCGGTGTACTGAGAACGGCCCTGCCGCTGATGACCGATAATGTATTTCTTACCTAAATTTTCGACTTGAATAATTGCGTCAGACATCCATGTTCAGTAGAAAGGGGACGGGACTAGAGATTAATCACTAGTGTGCCCTCAAAGCTAATATTTTTTTCATGAAGCTACGAGCAGAACCTTGATTAATGAGGGCTTTGAGGGGTAATTTACAGGCTGTATCGGCTGCAGATCGTATGCTTCTATTTGGTAAAAGCAATCTTAACTGATGCATCCAAGGCATTTCCCGGCCAGGTACTTTGACTCAGAGCATGAGTTGGGATGTTTACGAAGTATTATGCGTCCAACTTTGTCAAGTGATGAGGCTCACTGTCGCAACATCAATCGCATGGGACATTTGTGGGCAAGCACCAGGATTCCTAGCCGATTTGCCAGGACGGTTTGGGGAGCACCTGCAATGCTGTCGATAACGCGAATGTCATCAGTATCAGTGACCTACAGATATTTTCACGACCGCGACAGCGATAATTAATGCTTTAAATGACATCGGCAAAGGTGCGTTCCATACGGCGAAAGTATAGAAATCCCGTAAGCAATAATGCGATCACTAATAGTAAAGATAGCGAGAATCCTGGCCAAAAGAGCTGCACATCGCCACCAATAATCGCCCAGCGAAACCCGTCGATCACGCCTACCATGGGATTCAGTGAATAAAGGAGTCGCCATTGCTCCGGCACGATGCCACTGCTGAAACCAACCGGAGAAATATAAAGGCCGAACTGTATCAGAAACGGCACCACATAGCGAAAATCGCGGTACTGCACATTCAACGCCGCGAGCCACAGTCCGGCCCCCATTGCCGCTGCGAAAGAGATCGCTACAAATAGCGGCAACGTCAGAATGCGCCAGGAGGGCACAGCGGTGTACCAGGCCATCAGCCCCAGCAGGATTATGCCGGAAATCAGAAAGTCCACGAAGCTGACAATGACAGCACTAGTGGGCACCACTAAGCGAGGAAAGTAGACCTTTGAGATCAGATTGGCATTGTTGATGAGGCTATTACTCGATTCTGCTAGGGCATTCGCGAAAAACTGCCAGGGCAGCATCGCCGCAAAGACCAAAATCGGATACGGGGCGTCGCCTTCAGACGGCAAATTGGCCAATCGGCCAAACACAACCGTAAACACCAGCATGGTCAAAAAGGGACGAATTAGCGCCCAAGCGACGCCAATAAACGTTTGCTTGTAGCGCACTAGGATGTCTCGCCAAGCCAAAAAATAGAACAGCTCTCGATACCGCCATAGATCTCGAAAATACTGGGCTTCAGTGCGTCCAGCTTCAATCACTAATTCGGGAACGTCGTCAGTCATAGATTCTGGGTACTATTCGGTGGTGATGGGTGAGACGGAATCCCGAAGGCTCAGGACATTGCCAGGGTACCCATCCATTTTTGCCTCACGATCGCCCTTCAGCAAACCAAATATCAATTCCGAGCGATGGAGCCATAAACACAGATAGCTGGTTTATGATTCCACGATGGTCCCTCGGTCGAACATCCAGACGGGCCAGCGCGTCTAAGCACTCATTCGCAGCATGGCTTCGATGGGCTTTAAAGCCGCGACTCGAATCGCTTCTGGCATGGTAATCTCGGGCTGACGATTTTTCATCGCGAGATACAGCTTCTCCAGCGTGTTTAACCGCATGTGCGGGCACTCATTACAGGCACAGTTACCCGTCGATGGAGCGGGAATAAACTCTTTGCCGGGGACCTGCTTGGCCATCTGATGAATGATGCCGGGTTCAGTCACGACAATGAACTGGGCGCGATCGCTCGTTTTGACATAGTTCAGTAGTGCTGTCGTCGATCCGACAAAATCGGCCTGCTGCAGCACCGGCTCCTCACATTCGGGATGAGCGATGATTTCCGCCTGGGGATGCGCAATTTTGAGCTGCACCAGTTTCTTCTCAGAAAACGTTTCATGCACCATGCAGCTACCCTGCCACAGCACCAAGTCGCGCCCGGTTTGCTGCATTACGTAGCGGCCCAGATTTTTATCCGGGGCAAAAATAATGGGTTGACTGGTGGGAATTTGCTCGACCAGCCTGACAGCGTTGGAACTGGTGCAGATGATATCGCTCATCGATTTAATTTCAGCAGAGCAGTTGATGTAAGACACCACGATATGGTCGGGATGCAGTTGCTTGAAGGCCGCAAATTGTTCGGGGGGACAGGTGTCAGCCAACGAGCATCCCGCATTAAGGTCAGGCAGTAGTACCAACTTGTTGGGATTTAGAATTTTGGCAGTTTCTGCCATAAAGTGCACCCCGGCAAACACGATCACCTCAGCATCCGTTTCGGCAGCCTGACGAGAGAGACCAAGGGAATCGCCAATATAGTCTGCTACGTCTTGAATATCGGGCTCTTGATAGTAATGGGCCAAGATTACGGCATTTAGCTCCCGTTTAAGCTCTGAAATCGCTTCAAATAGGTCGAACGGCAAGTTGGAGCTGGTAGGTTTGGGCAGAACGTTAGTGAACACGGCAGTTACTTTTGGTGAAACGAAAGGATCGACAGGGATTCAATTATAGTCATTTTCACCAAAAATGTATTTAATTGCCCTTCACGATCGCAGTCAGGCGATGGCTGGCGATGAAAATATCACGCCGGTGTGGGGTTACTGCAGCCATCGCGCGGTTCTTGAAAAATCGCTTAACCGGTTACGATTCGGCATAACTGCGGCTGGCTTGATGGTTGTGGCGGCAATGATCCGTAACGCGCTCGTGACGCTCTAAACGATAAAGTCATCCGTTTCACAACGCCGCATCTTAGATACTTTCAGGCCCTCTCTATGGCCAAAAGGGGGGATTCGTGGGGCTTCCTATCAGGCAGCCCACGGTGGCGAAGGCTGTCGATGACAAACATGAGACAAAAATAGGTACGACGCAAAAAGCGGCACTTCTGATTAGCAGTGCCGCTTAAGATAACTCGTATGGGCAGGCAATGCGGTGCTTATCGGAAGCCAATCGCGGCCTGCCAGACAAACGCTAGGAGCAAAAAGAACACTGGAATTACAGGCAGCACATCCACCAGGGGATCAAACAGCGAATAAGCTTCGGGAAGTTTGGCTAACAGCAGGGCGGCTTCCATAAGTGAAATAACCTCTTCAACACAGTTCTCATAATTGCCATGAATTGTAACACGCTACCCTGTCTCTCCCACGCCGCCAACTCAAGTCTTTGGGGTCAACCAAGCCCCAAATTCTTCGACAAAGCGATCGCCCAAAATGGCCGCGCGAATCCGCTGGGTAAACCGCACCAGCTCCGTAATGTTGTGAATCGATAGCAGGGTATGGGCCAGGGTTTCGCGAGCATGCACAAGATGACAGAGGTAAGCCCGACTAAAGGTGCGGCAGGTATAGCAGTCGCAGGTGTCATCGAGAGCCGCTAGATCTTGACGGAACCGAGCGTTTTTCAAATTCCAGCGATCACCTCGCACAATCGCCGTCCCGTGACGGGCCAACCGAGTGGGAATCACACAGTCAAACAAATCCATGCCCGCAGCGATCGCCTGCACCATTTCGCGATGGGTGCCCACGCCCATGAGATAGCGAGGTTTTTCTGGCGGCAGCAGCGGCGTGGTGGCCTGCACGATTTTTTCGATCAGTTCCGGCGGCTCGCCCACACTGACGCCGCCAATGGCATAGCCAGGCAGATCGAGCGTTGTCAACGCCGCCGCCGCTTGGGCACGTAAATCGGGATAAACGCCCCCTTGCACAATGCCAAAGAGGGCCTGATCAGGGCGCTGATGGGCGACAATGCAGCGCTTGAGCCAGCGATAGGTGCGATCAGTGGCCACCTCGACAGCCTCACGACTAGCCGGATAGGGCGGGCATTCGTCAAAGGCCATGATCACATCGGCCCCGAGCGCATTTTGAATGCGAATCGATTCTTCTGGCGTCATGTTGATAATGCGGCCATCGCGAGGCGATCGAAACTTCACCCCAGCTTCAGAAATCGTCCGCATTTCGCTCAGACTAAAAACTTGAAAACCGCCGGAGTCGGTCAGCATGGGACCGGGCCAGCCCATAAACTGATGTACCCCGCCCGCCGCGGCGACCAAAGCCTCACCGGGCTGCAAATGTAGGTGGTAAGTATTGGCCAGCACCATCTGGGCGCCTGTGGCCTGCAGCTGATCAGGCGTCACGGTTTTGACGTTAGCCAAGGTGCCGACAGGCATAAATCGCGGAGTCTCAACCAGGCCGTGGGGCGTCTGAAAACAGCCAGCACGGGCCGCTGTGTGGCGGCAGCAAGCCTCAATCTGATATGCAAATTTGCTCAATACTCAGGTCTCCAGCGGGCTGGTGGCTTAGGCCAATGGCCCGTCATCATCGAGACAGGCATCCCAACTGGCAGAGAGGGCTTCAGCGACGATCGCTTCCAAGTCTACCGGGTCGATGTTGCGAGTCGCTTGCTCTTTGATGGGGGTCGTCAGCGGCACCAGTTGTAAGCAACGGTTTTCTTGAACCAACCTAAAACAGGCTTGGTCACCGGGCAACTTTTCGAGCTGAATGTAGTCAAAGCTATAGACATTGAGGTACAGGCTTTGATTCGCCACCAACGTCGAGAGGCCGGGTTCCGCGAAGACATCCATGATGTAGCCAGTACCTTTGCTCATCACGTCTTCTGCGTGAATGTCGGTATAGGCCACCTGCCCCAAATCATTAAGTAGCCGCAGCATATCGGTCTTATTCACCACAATGCCATGATCGACCAGGCAGGGTGCAGGCAGATGAGAGGAGCCAGCAGAATCGTGGTTCATAGGACTGTCACAAAAGCAAACTTCGACTCCGCCAACGCCCAACAATCAGGGGGTTCGTCGGAGGTCTATATCCACGATAATCGATCATCCGAGATCGAAGTTCAGGAGTAGGACGGTTTTCTCAAATTGAGTCGATCAAACCAGCTCAAAAGCTCTGTAAAAATCGCCACAAACGTCTGCCCATGAGTACTTGGCCGATTTAAGCGCGGGCCTTATCGACTGTGGCAGCTGGACTTTGAAGCCCCGCAAAACCGGGCTTTGGGCCGTCAGCAATTCTGTCATAAAAGTTGGTAATTTTTCGGCCAAAATTTTCCCATTGCTACATATCGACGCAACATTGGGCATTAGCCGCTAGCACCACGCTACATCTAGTAGCAATGCCAAAAGCGCGATGATAGAGAAGCCCTGAACTTGCCCCCTGTGATGTCTGACTTCTCTCCCTCACCAGCGCCCCCCGACCCACCCCGATGGCAACGTTGGGGTGCTCAACTGATCGGTGCAGTGACTTTTTATACCGCAATTCCCATTCCGCAGCACTGGCCAATGCAGTTTGAGGGCATTGCTCGCTATGCGCCGCTAGTCGGGCTCGGCATTGGCGCCCTGCTGGCGGGGGCGGACACCCTGCTAGCAGCGATCGCCCTGCCAATGGCAACTCGCTGCGGCCTGCTCGTGGCGCTGTGGCTGCTGATTACCGGTGGTCTGCATCTCGACGGCGCGATGGACACAGCGGATGGCCTAGCGGTGCCCGACCGTAATCGGCGACTGGCAGTCATGGCCGATAGCCGCAGTGGTGCGTTTGGCGTGATGACAGCAATTGTATTGCTGGGATTAAAAGGCGTCTGTTTGTTCGATTTAGAGGCCATGCGATGGTTTGCTCTGCTGGCCGCCACCGGCTGGAGTCGCTGGGGACAGGTGGTGGCGATTGCCCGCTACCCCTATCTCAAGCGGGACGGTAAAGGGGCCTTTCACAAAGCTTATGCTCAGCCCAAAACGGATTGGCTAGTGGGCCTGACGGCGCTGCTCAGCCTCACGGGCGTAACGGGATGGCTGTATCCCGAGCAGGGCCCATGGCTGGTGGGCACGGTTCTGGGCGGTGAGACGATCGCACTCCTCACCGGGGCTTGGTTCAGTCACCAGCTCCGGGGTCAAACGGGCGATACCTATGGCGCGATCGTCGAATGGACGGAGGCCTTGCTGCTGTGTCTGATGGTGGGCCTGCAGGGACTGTTGTGAGCCGCACCGCTCTAGTGCAAGACGACGGCAGCGTCGCACCGCCAAAGTTCTCAGGGCAAGATAGCCAAAGTCAATATCTTGTCGCGGTGAGGCTCACCCCCCTCCCAAAGGCATGGTCACGTTAAGGTCTACCCTTCACTCGCTGCCCCCACTTTCTACTCCCATCGCGGGTGCCGACCAGTGCCCCATCGCCTGAATGGCGTCGCTATAGTGGGACAGTATGTTTCCTCATAGTTGGTGACCTCGCGTTTATGCAGATTCCGGTGTTTGGCAAAGTGCGCCGCCCGCTCCCTTGGATCTTGGGGGTGATCGCGCTCGGCGCCATTGGCGTGGGGATCATTGGGGTGGGGGTCACCCGCAGCCGCGGCCCCGCCTACGATGTCGAGGCACTGACGGTTCCGGTCGCCGAGACGGCCCTTACCGTGCGCATTACGGCCAGCGGCACCGTCGAACCGGTGCAAACGGTGAACCTCAGTCCTAAAACTTCGGGCATTTTAGAAAATTTGTTGGTTGAGCAGGGCGATCGCGTCACCGCCGGACAAGTCATCGCCCAGATGGAAAATGATGACGTCGCCGCCCAAATCCGCCTCCGCGAGGCGGCGGTGGCAGAAGCGGCAGCGCAGCTGGAGGATGTGCGACGGGGCAACAATCAAGAAGCGATCGCCCAAGCCGCCGCCGCCGTTGATACTGCTGCGGCCCAGGTCAGCGATGCCGCCGCGCGACTCGACCTGGCGCAATCACAGCTAGAGCGCAATCGCAGCCTCGCCACTCAGGGGGCGATCTCGCAGAATGAGCTGGATACCTTTGTGCAGGGCGTGCGCAGTGCCGAAGCAGCGTTAGACACAGCGCAGTCGCAACGGCGGGAAGCAGCAGAGCGACTGGCCGACTTGCAGAATGATCCCCGTCCGGAAGACATCGCTCAGGCAGAGGCCCGGCTAGCTCAGGCCCAGGCCCAACTGGAGGCGACCCAGGTGCAGTTTGATGACACCCAACTGCAAGCCCCCTTTGCGGGCATTGTGACGCAAAAGTTTGCCAACGAAGGGGCCTTTGTCACCCCTACAACGTCGGCCTCTGATGCCACCTCGGCCACCTCTACCGCCATTGTGGCCATTGCCAGCGACTTAGAAGTGTTGGCCGAGGTACCCGAAGCCGATATTTCCCAAATTCGTCCGGGTCAAACGGTGGAAGTGGTGGCGGATGCCTTTCCCGATGAGGTGTTTCAGGGCCAGGTGCGGCTGATTGCTCCCGAGGCGATCGAGCGCCAAAATGTGACCCTCTTTCAAATTCGGATTGAGCTGCTGGCAGGGCAGGAGATTCTGCGCTCTAACATGAATGTGACGGTGGCATTTATTGGGGATGAACTCGATGATGCCCTGGTGGTGCCTACTGTGGCCATCGTGACGCAGGAAGGCCAGTCGGGCGTCTTGGTGCCCGGAGATCGCGATCGCATCCGCTTTCGTTCAGTCACCTTAGGGTCTCAGGCCGGCGATCAGATTCAAATTTTGGAGGGCGTGGCTGAGGGCGATCGCGTCTTTGTCGATTTGCCTCCAGGCACCACGCTCGAAAATCTCACCTTTGGCCGTAGCAGCGACACGGACGACACGGAGGCCGAATA
>CALCPB010000158.1 GCA_937897665.1 uncultured Halomicronema sp.
GCGCCCCGAAACCATCAGCAACTGCTTAAAGAGCTGCGGCGACTGGGGCAGCGCAAACCATTCCCCTGGGTTGACCCGGGAAGGCAAAATGAAATCGCGCGCCCCCTCCGGCGTGGAGCGGGTCAAAATCGGTGTCTCCACTTCCATAAAGCTTTCTTCGTCTTCGAGAAAGCGGCGGATAGCTTTAATCACTGCGTGGCGAGTCTGCAAATTTTGGGCCATGCGGTCGCGGCGCAGATCTAAATAGCGATAGCGGAGCCGCAGTTCTTCTCGTACCGACTCGGACTCTGCCGTCGACACCTGAAACGGCAGCTGTTTACGAACGGCATTGAGCAATTCAATTTCGTCGGCGTAAATTTCCACCTGGCCAGTCGGTAGCTTCTCGTTGAGCGACGCATCGGGCCGCTGACTCACGGTGCCGCGAATGCGCACGACGTATTCATTGCGCAGGTCATTGGCCGTGCCAAACGACTCCGGTGTCCGCTCCGGATCGCTCACAATCTGCACCAGGCCGGTGCGATCGCGCAGATCCACAAAAATCACGCCCCCATGGTCGCGACGGCGATCGACCCAACCAAATAGGGTAACCGTCTTTCCGATGTCGATGGCTCTGAGGTGGCCGCAGTAATGGGTACGCATGGTTTCGCTGGGTGCTTGTTAAACGCGAGAAGTCGCTACAAAACCTTCTTATTATCTAGGATTGTGCAACCAGTGACACAGGTTAGTAATCGCTCTTGTGGCTGCAGCCACAAAGTTAGCTTTTGTTTGATGACAAGTCAGACCCTGATGTTTGGCAAAAAGGTCGGCCAGCGGGTCATCTCACTCACTCTCATCACGCCTGGCCATCTATATTGAGGCGGTTGGCTCAGCGGCATCATCAACCATTAAGCTGTCTAGCTGCTCACGGAGCATGTCGTTGATTACCGAGCCCGGCGGACGCTTGTGGGGCCAAGCAAAGGCATGGCGAAATGCCGCGGCTTGGCAAGCTTGTAACCCTTCAAATCCAATCACATCCTGGGTTAGCAAATTTTCGTATTCAAAGGGCAAACGAACGTTGTGTAGGCCCGCATTATCGGTACAGATGGCAATATCGACCCCGGCATCGAAGCAGCGATCGAACACCGGCTTCAGGTCACGAATCTCATCTAGCGTGCCCGTTTGCAAATAGGTGGTTGGACAGACTTCCAAACACTGTCCCCGGTCAGCGACCGACTTCAGCAAATCAGGCCGCTGGAGGGGAATCTGAATGCCGTGGCCAATCCGCATCAGATAGGGTAACAGCTCGGGGTAGCAACCATCCCGAGTTTCAAACACGTGCCCGGTCGTGCTAACACCGAGCTGTCTAGCATAGGCATACAACCCGACAAACTCGTCTAGCCGTTCGCCATACTGGGCATCGCCACCCGCCAAATCAATGGCGCAGACAAACTCAGGATATTGAGCCGCCAGGTCAACAATGGCCCGATTCACGTCGTAGGGCAATCGCGAGTGCATACAGAGAATCTGCCGCGTCACCACCGGATATTCGGTTTGCTGGCTGGCGCGCCCTACCACCTCAACGATCTGGGTCATTTTGTCGATGCGATCGCTTTGCGCAAGATGTTCTGGCGTTCTTAAGTAAGGCGTATAGCGCAGCTCTAGGTACGCGAGATTCTCAAAGATATAAGCCCCGCGAATCAGGCGCGACACGAAATAGGGCAGGGCTTCTTGAGTCTGCACGCTTTCTACCAGGGTGTGCAGCTCTAAATATTCCGCCAAGGTATTGCGCGGCCGGGTGTAGAAATCTTCAAAGGCAGGATAACCTTCAAAGCGATCGGCCACATCGGAGCGATTGCGTTGAAAATACCGCCACAAAATTCTGGGGACAACAGAACCGCCCAGGTGGCGGTGCAGTTCAGCGTACAAACTCATGGAAATTCCTCGGCCTTGAGATGAGTGGGCATCAATTAAGTCGTCAAGCTTTCAAAAATCAGCTCAAAAAGTTATCTATTGTTCTACCCCAGAAATATCGAGCAACGGGTATAACCCCAGATTTGCTTTCGCTTTCCCAGCTGCGAGCCAAGAAACATTCCACCCGTTTGGGAACCATTGCTCGTCCTTGCCAAAACCTGTCTCCAAGCTCGTGCTGGCCAAACTGACCGCAAACCAGGCAGACAAACTCGATGAAGCTAGGTATTGACAGGTCTGCAAAATTCTGAGGATAATGGTTATTTGTGTGAACGGAAGACCTAAGGACATTGGCTAACGTCGTTGTGATTGGTGCCCAGTGGGGCGACGAAGGAAAAGGCAAGATAACTGACCTCTTGAGCCGGTCAGCCCATGTGGTCGTTCGCTATCAGGGCGGCGTCAATGCGGGTCATACCGTCGTAGTTCAGAATCAGATCTTTAAGCTGCATCTCATTCCTTCCGGCATTCTCTATGCCGATACTGAGTGCATCATTGGCAATGGCACAGTCATTGATCCACGCGAGATTATTAAGGAGCTAGATACCCTCGAAGGATTGGGGATTTCAACTCAGAATCTCTTCATTTCAGAATCGGCTCACGTCACGATGCCGTATCATCGCCTGCTCGATCAGGCTTCAGAAGAGCGACGCGGCAACAAAAAGATCGGCACCACTCGTCGGGGGATTGGCCCCACTTACGCCGACAAGTCTGAGCGAATTGGCATTCGCATGGTCGATCTCGTCGCCATGGATGGCCTCGAAGAACAGCTTGAGTGGACGATTCAATACAAAAATGTCGTTTTAGAAAAGCTCTATGGCTTAGCACCTCTAGACCCTAAAGTGGTGCTCGACGAATACAGGGTCTATGCTGAGCGCCTGCGCCCTCACGTTATTGACAGCTCATTACGCATTGACCAAGCGATTCGCGATCGCAAAAACATCTTGTTTGAAGGGGCTCAGGGGACGCTGCTAGATCTCGATCACGGCACCTATCCCTACGTCACCTCTTCGAATCCGGTGGCCGGGGGGGCCTGTATCGGCTCTGGCGTCGGCCCTACCATGATTGACCGCGTAATTGGCGTCGCCAAAGCCTATACCACTCGCGTCGGCGAAGGGCCGTTTCCCACCGAACTGCTAGGGGGATTGGGCGATAAGCTGTGCGAACTGGGGTCGGAATTTGGCACCACCACCGGTCGGCGGCGGCGCTGCGGCTGGTTCGATGCGGTGATTGGTCGCTACGCCGTGCGCATTAACGGCATTGACTGTCTGGCCATCACCAAACTGGATGTGTTGGATGAACTCGACGAAGTTAAAGTTTGCACCGCCTACAAGATTGACGGTGAGACTTATCAGGAGTTACCCAGCAGTGGCCGGTTGTTTGCCCAGTGTGAACCGGTTTACACTACGTTTCCGGGCTGGCGGAAGTCCACCGCTGACTGTCGCTCCCTAGAGGATTTGCCGACCCAAGCGCTGGACTATTTGAAGTTTTTGGCTGAGTTGATGGAAGTTCCGATCGCGATCGTGTCGCTTGGAGCTAGCCGCGACCAGACCATTATCGTGGAAGACCCCATCCATGGTCCCAAAAGAGCGTTGCTATACGAAACCGGTAGCACCCCTCAAGTTGCTTGATTGTCTGTTTGTTTGCCTGCCCAAATTATTCTGAATTGTCAGTGAGTCCTATGGAACTATCGATTGAATGTAACAAGCGCGACACCGGCATTAACCCCAGAGCCCTGCGTCGTGATGGCCGCGTGCCTGCCGTTCTTTACGGTCATGATGGAGCCGAGTCTGTCTCGCTGACAGTGGCCCAGCGAGATGCCGAAAAGCTCGTGCGTTATGCGTCAGAGAACAATACTCTGATCACGGTCAATGTGCCTGACATGCCCTGGAGTGGTCAGGCCCTACTGCGTGAGGTGCAAACTCACCCGTGGAAGGACATGCTGTACCACCTCAGCTTTTTCTCGATCGCCAGTCAGTCCAGCGTGGAAGTGGTCGTGCCCATTAATTACGTCGGCACGGCCAGCGGCGTTAAAGATGAAGGCGGCACCTTAGACATCATGGTGTCAGAACTGGCCATTCGCTGTGCCCCCAATGCGATTCCGGAAACGCTAGATATTGATGTGTCAGCGCTCGCCGTGGGTGAGAACCTCCACATTACCGACCTGAAGTTGCCCGACGGGGTTGAGGCGATCTCTGATACCGACAAAACCCTGGTGAATGTCGCCGCCCCGAGAACGGTCGCCGCTGAAGCGGGCGACGCATCAACGCCGATGGCGGCTGTCGCAGAAGCTACCTCTGAAGGGTAGGTCACGTCTGAATGTGATGAAACCAGGGAACACGTTCCCTGGTTTTTTATTGTCTTTTCATAGGTTGTCATGGTTGATGTCTCGCTGCCACCACTGATTCAGCAAATGCTCCAACCGGAGTTTTATCCCCACCCCGTTCAAGATTCGATTCAGCTGATTCAGACCCACGGTTCCTACGTCATGCTGACGGGAGACTTTGCCTACAAAGTCAAAAAGCCGGTCGATTTTGGGTTTCTCAACTACTCCACCCTGGAGCTGCGAAAACATTTCTGTGCGGCAGAGCTACAGCTCAACCAGCGCGCCGCCGCGCCCATTTATGTCGCCGCTCTGCCGATTAGCCAGCAGGGCGATCGCTACGAGCTCGACATCTCCGCAAACGTGGTGGAATACACCGTTAAAATGCGGCAGTTTCCCCAGTCCACGCTGCTAAGCCATCTCTTTGAGCAGGGTGACCTGACGGAAGATTTGCTGCGCCAGCTGGCTGAGGCGATCGCGGCCTTTCACCTGCAGGCTGAAACCAACGACTACATCCAGACCTTTGGCACGGTCGAGAAGATTCGCCAGTCGATCGACGAAAATTACGATCAGACCGTGGGCTTTATTGGCGGGCCGCAAACCCAGCAGCAGTTTGACGAGACCAAGGCCTACACCGACCAGTTTTTTGCTACCCAGCAGGCCCTGCTGCTGCAGCGCGTTGACCAGGGCAAAATCCGGGCTTGTCACGGCGACCTGCACCTCAACAACATCTGCTACTGGCAGGATGAGCTGCTGTTGTTTGACTGCATCGAATTCAACGAGCCGTTTCGCTTCGTTGATGTGATGTTCGACATCGCCTACATCATCATGGATCTCACCGTGCAAGGGCGAACCGACTTGGCCGCCTCGTTTCTCAGCCACTATGTTGAGCACACGGGCGATTGGGCCGGTTTACAGGTACTGCCTCTCTACGTCAGTCGGCAATCCTATGTCAGAGCCAAGGTTATCTCCTTTTTATTGGGCGATCCCACCGTTGACGACGCGGCGAAGCAAGCCGCCGCTGAAAAAGCGGCGAAATATTACACGCTGGCTTGGTCTTATATTCAGCCCCGGTCAGGCCGCCTCTTTGCCATGGCAGGACTATCTGGGGCCGGTAAAAGCACTGTAGCTCAGGAACTAGCGCGGCAGCTGCCCGGCGTCTATGTGCGCTCGGATGCGGTGCGCAAGCACTTAGCGGGGATGCCCGTACAGCAGCGGGGGGCCGATAGCCTATACACCCCAGAAATGACGCAAAAGACCTACGAGCGCTTGGTGCAGTTAGGCAGCGAGTTGGCTAGCCAAGGTTACAACATCATTTTGGATGCGAAGTTTGACCGGGTCGCGACCCGACAGCTGGCGATCGCCCAGGCAGCAGCTCACCAACTGCCGCTAACCATTGTGCACTGTGAGGCCCCGCTCGCAACGCTTCAACAACGGGTCAAAGAACGGTCGGGCGACATTGCTGATGCCACCTTAGCCATTTTAGAAAAGCAGCATCTAGAGCCCTTTACTCTCGCCGAGCAACCCTATGTCACGACGATTGATACGACCCAACCGCTATCTCCTCAATTGGCGACTATAGTGTAAGCGAGCAAGGCTGTCACAAGCCCGAGTGGATTAGTGGCAGCCCAACCTATCCTCAACGTTGGGGGGATGATCCCCGCTATCCATCGTGACTGACATAATCTTTCCCGTTGCGCTGCGGCTGTGGCTATTTTTTTTGCTGACGTTTTTGGTGCTGGGCTACGAGATTGGCCCAAGCATTATTTTTGGGGCGATCGCCGGGTTTGCCGGCGGCACCCTGGCCGCTTGGTGGCAGACTCCTGGTGGCGAACCGAAGGCCGTTGAGACCGGGCCTAACGCCCTCGATAAGTTAGGCGAGCGATTTAAACCACGCCAGGTACAAAACCGCTTACCCTTCCTTAAATTATTCACCCGCCGCGATCGCCGCCATCCCGGCTCCCGTCGTTTGTAAAAGACTGTTATGTCCTTTGTCATCCGAGAAATTCAACCTGAAGACGACCCGCAGATTGCGGCCATCATTCGTCAGGTACTCACCGAATTTGGTACCAATCGCCCTGGCTTTGCCTGGGCAGATCCGGAACTTGATCAGCTCTCCCAGGCCTACCAGGACAACGGGGGCAGTTACTACGTGATCACCGCCGCAGACGAGATTATTGGTGGCGGCGGCATTGCACCGTTTCCCTGCGACTTTCCCGATATCTGTGAACTGCAAAAGATGTATCTTTTGCCCGCTTATCGCGGCCAAGGTATCGGCCAAGCCCTGATGGAAAAGTTGCTCACAATGGCGCAAGGGCAGGGTTATCAAGGCTGCTATTTAGAGACCTTTGGCACCATGGCAGCCGCGATTCATCTCTACCAAAAATTTGGCTTCCACCCCGTGGAGCAGCCCATGGGGAACTCGGGTCACCGCAGTTGCAACCTATTTTTCATGCGGCGCTTTGAGTCCTCAGAAGCTAGTTGACGACCCAGCGAACGTCGTAGACCTTCAACCTCGCGTCAAAAGCATTTAACATCATTCACAATTGTGACACTGCCCCACGCCAACCCAGCTTATACGCGAGCTAGGGTCACCTGCTCAGGCTGATCTTGATATTTGCCGCGACGGGTTTCGTAGCTAACTTCACACTGCTCACCTTCAAAAAAGAGGAGCTGTACAACGCCTTCGTTTGCATAAATGCGGCAGTCAGCACTCGATGAGTTAGAGAACTCTAGCGTCAGATGACCACGCCAACCAGCTTCAGCCGGGGTCAAGTTAGCGATGATGCCACAGCGCGCATAGGTTGACTTGCCAATGCAAATGACGCTGATGTTATCAGGCACACGAATACACTCTAGTGCCACCCCGAGGCCATAGGAATGCGCTGGCAAGATGAAGTAGCTGCCACTGGTGTCGGTGCGTAGAGGTGTGGGCTCTAGATTATCGGGGCTGAAGTTTTTAGGATCAACGACCGTGCCTGGAATATGGCGGAAAATGCGAAATTCCGACGGTGAAAGGCGAATATCATAGCCATACGAAGAGAGGCCATAGCTAATTACCGGACGGGTGTGCTGCAACTCGCCCGTGTCAACATGGCGAACCAGTTTGGGCTCAAAGGGCTCGATCAGCCCGTCAGCGGCCATTTGATTGATCCAAGCGTCGTTTTTAATCATGATTTATTTGCTGTAAAGGGGCATGCAGGGGCTAGTTCAA
>CALCPB010000159.1 GCA_937897665.1 uncultured Halomicronema sp.
CCCCTACTTCCGTCCTCGCTTATCATGCCTAGCGAAACGCCAATGAAAACGAGGGTGAACGTGAATTTGTATATTTCTATTATTACTATTTTCAATTCAAATGGGTACTTCCTTGACTAAACTTTATGCTGACCCAGCCACTTTGCAGCGATCTCTGCAGATTTTTTTGAGTAGACAGTTTTTGCTCGAAATTGCCTTGCTGCTTGAAGGCTCCAAGGGTGAACCTGATGTGATGGGCAGACCCCGCGCGACTCTTGACTCCGCGCAAGAAACATGGAGCACCCTGCTGAAAGGAGTTGACTGCTATCGAGAAACTCGCAACGGGCACGCATGCCCTACCGTCGCTTTATATGGAGCGGCATTGCCGGAACCCACATTCTGCAGGGGATGTTCTGTGACTGTTCAGGGCTCCGATCAGACTTGACCGACAACTGAATTGACCTGAGTTCGGGGTCAGGGCACCAGGTACGACCAGCCTGGTGGCGAAAATTCCCTCTGGGTTGGGTTGGCTTAACCCGAACTGGCGTTGCATTAACGAATAAAAAATCGCCCCGGTTGCTGAAACACAGCAACCGGGGCGATTTTGCAAAGCGTCTATCTACAGAGCACCGCAGCTATGCACGCTCGCGGCTTTCCCGAGCTGATGATGCTTTCTTAAGAACAGGAGGAGTGGTGGAATTTGGCCCTCGCTTTGAGCGCGAAGGACGGCTGCTATAACCACCATCAGAGCGTCGTGACCCGCCACCACGAGAATAGCGGCCACCGCCACTACGCCCACGAGGCGGACGCTTGGCACCGGGGATCGGTTCTGGCGCGATCGATGGATCGGGCTCATAACCAGGAATTACCGTAGTCGGAATGTCCCGCTTGAGTAGACGCTCAATGTTGCGGAGCAGATAATGCTCGTCAACACAGACGAGAGAGACCGCATCTCCTTCGTTGCCTGCTCGACCAGTACGGCCAATTCGGTGCACATAATCTTCGGCCACATTGGGCAAGTCAAAATTCACGACGTGGGGCAGCTCATCGATGTCTAGGCCACGAGCCGCAACATCGGTCGCCACCAAAACGCGAACTTTGCCACGCTTGAAAGAGTCAAGTGCCCGAGCCCGTGCTCCTTGGCTCTTGTTGCCGTGAATAGTATCGGAGCTGAGGCCATCACTTTTTAGCTGTTCGGCCAAGCGGTTAGCACCGTGTTTGGTACGCGTAAACACCAAGACACGACGCCAGTTTTGGGCTCCAATCATGTGAGACAACAGCTCACGTTTGCGATGCCGATCAACGGGGTGCACCACCTGGGTGACATTCTCGGCGACGGCATTGGTCCGGGCAACCTCAATGACTTTAGGTGAGTCGAGGAGATCGTCTGCCAACCGCTTGATTTGCCGCGAGAACGTAGCGGAGAAGAGCAGGGTCTGCCGTTGCGGCGAAGTGTGCTCAATGATCTTGCGAATGTCATGGATAAAGCCCATGTCGAGCATGCGGTCAGCTTCGTCCAAAACCAGCATATCGACGGCTGATAAATCGACAGTGCCTTGACCCAAGTGGTCTAGCAAACGACCTGGTGTGGCTACCAATACGTCAACCCCCCGACGGAGACGACCGATTTGCGGCCCCATTCTGACCCCGCCGTAGACGGAGGCGACTCTCAGAGGCATGTATTTGCCGTAGGTTTTGATGCTGCTCTCAACTTGAGCTGCCAGCTCACGAGTTGGGGTCAAAACCAAGGCTCGAATCTGCCGATTACGGGCTTGGTTGCCGCTCGCCAAAAGATGAAGGATGGGCAAGGTAAAGCTGGCCGTTTTGCCGGTTCCAGTTTGGGCGCTGGCCAAGACGTCATGCTTCGCTAAAACGGCAGGAATTGCTTCTGCCTGAATAGGCGTTGGTGACTCGTAACCTTCATCAGCGATCGCGCGTAGCAGCTTGTCAGACAAGCCAAGAGATTCAAATGACATACAGTGTGTAATTCCGGTGAGCGCCTACCCCAAGCAATAGATTGAGGCCAGTCTAGGCGATGTATGGCTAAGACCCCATACGAATGGGGATAAGAGGTGCAGACCAGAATGCACCCTATAGAAATCTATATTAACGTAATGTAACAATCTGCCAAGTGCTTACTCCAACTTTATCCAGACTTAGGAAGCCAAAGAGCTTAGTCTTAGATGGGTCAAACCCAATCCAGAGCAGGCGTCACATCTCTTCAGAACATCCAAGATCCGACTTGACAGCTTGACAAGCTTAACACCAAATATTGCTTTCAGGGGCTGGAAGACGATTCCTAATCGTCATCAGTTACCAGCCCATGCTCCAAGGCATAGCGAACCAGTTCAGTTCGACTATTAGTACCAGTTTTGCTAAACAGGCGGCTGACATATTTCTCGACGTTGCGGACGCTGGTTTCGAGTCGGCTGGCAATCTCTTTGTTCATCAAGCCCTCAGCGACCCGATTGAGCACATCTTGTTCGCGGGGCGTAAAATCGATGCGAATTGGCGGCGGCGTTTTGGTGATGCCCCCTTTTTGGGTCAGCAACGCTTTGATTTCCTCGATCTGTTTGGCCATCGCGGCAATATCAGGCAGATCGCCGCCGGTCGGCGTGCGGGATACCTGTCGGTCGATTAAGTTGGTGACGATCGCAACTAGCTCTTCGGGATCAAAGGGTTTAGAGAGGTAAGCATCAACGCCGGCGCTATAGCCTTGAATGCGATCGCTGGTCATGCCTCTGGCAGTCAAAAAGACAACCGGTAAAGACTTGTAGCGCGGATCTTCGCGTACCTGTTGGAGAAACTGATAGCCGTCAACCTGGGGCATCATGATGTCAGAAATGAGCACGTCGGGCGTTGAAACCTGCAGTTTGTCCCATCCTTCGGATGCGTTACTCGCGGCTTCTACCGTAAAGCCACTGTCTTCGAGGTAGGCTTGCACGGCCTCTCGCAGACCCGCTTCGTCGTCCACTAAGAGGACTTTTCCCGTTCTTTCTTCACTCATGACCCAAACCTATATGCCGCTTTTCCTTCAATTACTGTAGCGCCAACTGTCCGCCGCCCCTCATTCCGCATTGCGCACAGAAATGTTACCCGGTTGCGGCTCAAAGAGTGACTCCTCAGGATGATCCGCGTCGTACTAAGACTCTCAAAGACAAGACGATGAAGCCAGATGATTTGATAGTCTACTGCCAGATCCTCAGGCCAGCTCTGAGGCGATCGCGGCGTTAACTCAAGGGCGTGTGATGGAGCTAAGCGAACAGTTTAGGCAACTGAGTCAATGTCTGGCAGGCGTTTTTCAAAACCGCGAGCAGGCTTTGGCCGATCCGGTTTGGTTCGTGCATTTCAAGCTTTGGAGCTATCCGATTCCTCTATTTCCTGAAGACAGCGCCACCTTTTTTCTGGAGCAGGCCAGTGCCACCTATGCACAACCACCCTATCGTCAGCGCATATTACGGGTGCAGGCAACGGCAGATTCTCTCACCGCCGAATATTACGCCCTGAAGGAACGGCTGGCGTGGCAAGGCGCAGCCCAGTCTCCAGAACGGTTAAAGACTTTGACACCAGAACATCTACAACCTTTGTCAGGTAGCCGGTTGCCCATTACTGTTTACGCCGAGGGCAGCACCACTCGGTTTGAAGCGCGGCAGCAAGCCAACGAACTCTGCCAATTTGACGTGAATGGTGAAGTGAAATTAGTCAAACTGGCCTTTGACGCAATTGCCCCAGCCCCGTCGAGTACTGCCAGCGCGGCATTCTGGATGTATGACAAAGGGATTGATCCCGCAACGGGAAAAGCCACCTGGGGAGCCAAGAATGGCCCCTTTAAACTGGTCAAGATGCAAGATTTTGGCGCGGCCCTCTCTCGATAAATGTGCTCTGAAAATACAGTCAAGGTCGGCTTTAGCGTTAACGGCCTCTATTGATCCGGCTCACCTAGCTGAACTAAGGGTTGGCAAAGGACCGGAAAATTCATCGAGTTGGCAATAAAGCAAAAATGATGCGCTTGCTCATGCAGTTGTTTGGCCTGTTGGATATTACTACTGGGGGCCACCGTCACCATTGGGTTGAGGACAACTTCAGAAAATTTGCCGCT
>CALCPB010000160.1 GCA_937897665.1 uncultured Halomicronema sp.
AGCGATCGCCGCGACGGTAGGGAGATTGCCCAGGGGCGAACTCACGTTGGATCGCCCCAACACTGTAGAATATACTCTGCGAACATCACGCTTTTAAATCCATTAATCGTAAGGGCACAAAGGAGAGAAATCACTATGGGCGGCGAGATTGCTAGTACAGCCATTCTACTATCGACATTGGTTTTGGTGGGATTGGGCGTTGGCTTCGTGATGCTGCGGTTGCAAGGCGGCGAAGAGTAAGGTTTCAAGAACCCTGGGTGCAATCAATGGGACACCTGGGGTTCATCTGGTATGGTTAGAAGAACGTAAACTTTTGTTTCTAATTTTTCATGAAACTCTTGGTCATCGGTGGCACCGGTACGTTGGGCAGGCAAATTGTCCGACGTGCACTGGATGAAGGGCATGAGGTCTCTTGCCTCGTCCGTAGCTTTCAAAGGGGCGGTTTCCTGCGCGAGTGGGGTGCCCAACTTTTGCGGGGCAATCTTTGTTCGCCACAACCGCTGCCACCCGCTTTAGAAGGGGTGGAGGCAGTCATTGATGCTGCTACGGCGCGGCCCACCGACGCGATCGACAAAGTGGATTGGGACGGCAAGCTCAACCTGATCAAGGCCGCTAAGGCGGCTGGAGTGAGCCGGTATGTCTTTATCTCGATCCTCAATGCTGAGAAGTATCCTGACGTGCCGCTGATGAATATCAAGCACTGTACTGAGAAATTCTTAGCCGACTCCGGGTTGGACTACACAATTTTGCGCCCCTGTGGGTTTTTGCAGGGCTTGATTGGCCAGTACGCGATTCCCATTTTAGAAAAGCAAGGTATTTGGGTGATGAATGGGGCGGCTCCCATTGCCTACATGAACACTCAAGATATCGCTCGGTTTGCCATCGCGGCCTTGAGCAACGATGACGCGGTTACCCGCAGCTTTCCGCTGGCGGGCAGCCGGGCCTGGGATGCTAGCGAGATTATTCGCCTCTGTGAACGGTTGACAGGGCAGAGTTCTCGGGTCTCTCGCATGCCGTTGGGATTGCTCAGAACGGTGCAAAAGCTGACCTCCTATTTTGAATGGGGCTGGAATATTGCCGATCGCCTCGCGTTTACTGAGGTGGTGGTGGGTGAAGAACCGATGACGGCACCGATGGACGAGGTGTACGGCACGTTTCACATCAATCCAGAAGACATCACCACGGTGGAAGAGTATCTGGGCGAGTACTTTAGCCGCATTATGAAGAAGCTGAAGGAACTCAACTACGATCGCGAAAAGGCCAGCAAAAAGAAGCTGCCTTTTTAGGCCCGTACTGGAATGTCCTGCGATACATCGTTTCAGGCCAGCAGGGCGTTTCTGTTCGGCTTTTGATCTAAATGGATAACGGGAAAAAGAGCTGCAGATACCAGGTAATCAGCCGCTCTCCCCAAAAAATGGTCACCAATGCGCCCAACGCTAAAAACGGCCCAAAAGGAATCGGACTGCGCCGATTGAGCAATCCCAGGGCGATCGCGCCGCCGCCGATCGCGGCCCCCAGCGCACAGGCTAAAAAGCTGCTCAGCAGCATTCCTTGCCAGCCCAGCCAAGCGCCCAGCAGGGCCGCCAACTTGCCATCGCCGCCGCCCATGACGGTCTTGCCTGTCAGCAGTGAACCCACCAAGCCAATACTTTCAAAAAGCCAGAGGCCCAGCACGGCCCCAATAATGGCCGTCATCAGTCCCTGAGCAGCGGCTGCAATTGCCCAGCTGGCTGGGGCCGAGACCACCACTGTCTGAGCCATGAGGCCCAAAATCAACCCCGGCTGGGTGAGCTGGTTCGGCAAGGTCAGGGTATCGAGATCAATAAAGGTGAGGCAGATTAGCCAGCTCAACAGCAGCCAGGTGCTGAGCGTAGCCCAGGATAGCCCAAACTGCCAAAAAGCAGCGAGAAATAAGCACCCAGTCAGAGCTTCCACCAGGGGATAGCGAGCTGAGATCGCCGTGCGGCAATAGCGGCACCGGCCCTTGAGCCACAGCCAGCCCAGCACCGGCACGTTGTCGTAGGGGCGGAGCTGATGGTGACAGACCGGACAGCGAGAGGGCGGATGCAGCAGCGAGAGCTGCGCGGGTACCCGATAAATCACCACATTGAGAAAGCTCCCAATAGCGGCACCGAGTGCCCAGATAATGAGGGGAAACAGCAGATAAATCAAAACTTATGAGGTCAGCGATCGCAGACAGCTCCAATATCCAGTTGCCGCAGGCGCGTCAGTCATTAACGGCCCCAAGCTTCGAGGCAAGGCCTGGCGGCATCCGCACCCACGCTATCCACTAGGGGCTGGAAACGAGGTGTTGCGAGCCATGCACAGCCTAAACAGTAGCCGATTCTAGTGAATATCAGGCTCGATCTGGTTGAGTGGAATAAAGCATTCGCTGGGTAACAAAACCGGCGGCCCGCTAAAGATGAGTTTGCCGCGTCGAGTCTTGCGACTGATCGCCACCCCCATGGGCCGCTGCAGATCTTCGGGGTGAACTTCGTAGTACGTACGGTAAATATGCCGTGCGGCTTTTAACAAGGCCGGGTCATAAACGGCCGCCGCTCCCGGAATCTCATCTGGATAAGGCATTCGTGGCGCAGGTGGGAGCGGCTGGTGGTAACTTTGCACAGCTCAAGAACCCCTAGTTCGTGTATAAAAACTCAGTCAAATATAGCAGCACTCTACGAGAACGCTATGTTGACGCCGACTTTGCAAAACTTCTTAAGCAAGTGCCTTTAGGATAGCGTCTCCCATGCCTCTGCAGCCGACGCCGGTCATGCCCTCAGCCATAATATCGCCGGTGCGATACCCCTGATCGAGCACTTGATTGACCGCCGCTTCAATCTTGTCGGCAGCGGCAGGCTGATTGAGTCCATAGCGCAGCATCATGGCAGCGCTCAAGATCTGGGCTAACGGG
>CALCPB010000161.1 GCA_937897665.1 uncultured Halomicronema sp.
ATCGCTAACCCATCCTACATTTGAATTAGCCCAGCTACTTAGAAGGGAGGGCTCAACTTTAATGTTGATAGGACTGTAGCCATTTGATGTGATTGGACTTGTGGCTAACAGCGCGTGTTCGACGATAGTGTACCGAGCAGTATCAGTTCCCCTTCAAAAAGTTTGATGCCTTGGCTATAAACACTGACTCATAAGATTTAGAGCTGTTTTTGGCCGTCTCCAAGTGAATCGCTGGTAATACGACAAGGGATACAAGCAGATTGCGATTTTTGGATCATTGATTTTGCTTGAGTGAGTTGGTGTGGGAATGCTTTAGATCGGGGCCTGAGGACGATGCGTTCAAATGAAAAATCGTATTTTTCTGGATATTGATTTCCTGCAGATGGAAATCCTCAATACTTTGCCCAATCCAGTATTCATGAAAGATACGGAGCTGCGATATGTTCTGGCGAATCAGGCCTTTGAAGATTTATTTGGGGTGCGTCGAGAAGACTTGATCGGCAAGCTTGATCAGCACATTTTTAGCGAACGCCAGTCGGTTCAATGCAACGCAAGCGATTTGCGGGTGCTTGAGTCGGCGGAGATTGACGAAGCCTTGGAAACCGTCTTGCGGGCTGACTCAGAGCCTAGAGAGATGATCATTCGCAAGAGCCGACTGACTTTGCCCAGCGGTCAAAAGTTTCTGGTTGGCATCATGCACGACATTACCGAGGTGAGTGTGACGAACCGACGGTTGGAAGAAAGCCAGAAATTGTTAGAACAACAATCGGCAGCGCTGAAGCGTATGGCCTATACCGATCCGCTAACGGGCTGTAGCAATCGGCGAGTGTTGTCTCTCAAAGCCCCTGAGGCCTTTGCCCAAAAGGGCCATGTCGGCAGTTTATTGATCCTTGACCTGGATCATTTCAAGCGGATCAACGATACCTATGGCCACGATGTGGGAGACGCTATCTTAGTGCATCTTGTCAAAGTAGTCTCTCAAATCATTCGTCATCATGACGAGCTGGTGCGCCTCGGCGGCGAAGAGTTTGCCGTAGTGCTGGCGGGTGCCCAGGCCAAAAATGCTTGCCAGATAGCTGAGCGCATTCGGCAATCGGTGGAATCGACACCCATGTTCTACGGGGGCAGCTCAATTGTTATGACAGTGAGCATTGGTGTGGTTTGTTGGGCTAATCAAGGGCCAGTCGACTTGGACACAATGCTGATTGAAGGCGATCGCCATCTTTATAAAGCCAAACGAAACGGCCGCAATTGCGTCGTTTGGGCCACCACGGGTGGGGATAGGCCAGCATGAAGGACAGCCGCTGCTCAAGGCATTGCTGGATCAGACTATGAATCTGTGTAGAACAGGCTGCACCAAACTTGAGGGAATGAATCCGTTGATCCACTCCGCTCACTTGTTCAATGCCATGAAATCCTATCCCATTGCTATGAAGCTTTAGGCATTGACATTTGACCTCGTCTGAATTGCCTTGCTCAGCCTCCCATGGTCGACGAATTGACGACCGCCAGCCCCGCAAATATAGGTTGGCTTCCCTAGTCGATGTTTGCCAGTCTTGTGGACCTGCTCGCCGCTGCCCTCTAGACACTGCATCCTCGAAACCCTATTTTCATGGCTTCATGATGCAATGCCCAGTGCCAGGCATCAGCTGAATGAGTGCAGGTGCCAAAGTCGCGTTATTCGTTGGCTGCGACCTCGGGCCAGTTGGTGTCTGCTTTGGCGATATTGCCAGGGATGTCTTGAGCCCATCGCGCTTGAACGTTTTGGTCGTAATTGAGGTAGAGCTTGCCGTCGACAATCTTCCACGCTTCGGGGTCAACGGCGGCGCTGTAGCCCTGACTCACTGCCCAAGCGCAAAATCCACCATACTGTGGGGCATACTGCTCAGGATTGGCGGCAAAGGCATCACGGTTTTCAGCACTGGCAAAATGCCAGGTGGCCCCGCTCCACTCATGGGAGAACTCGCTGGTGCCAGGAACGTAGGCCGAGTCGGTAAAATAAGCAACTGGATCAGCGCCCGCGATCGCGACGCTATCTTGCACATACACCGCTAGCAAAGCCGTTTCAGCAGCTGGGGTAGTGGTTGCCTCTGTCGTCGCGGCGACTGTCTCGGATGACTCAGGCGCCGGTGCGGTTTCCGTCACGGGTGCTGAGGTTGAGGTTGGCGGCTCCGACATGGCCGTTTTGGTGCCACAGCTGGCGGCAGCGATCGCCAACAACGTCATCGGGACAAGCAATAACGGGCGCATGATTATTCTCCTTAATTTATGGATGGACTTAACTATCTGACGTTGACACTAGACGGTAAACCTGAATTCCCCCTGAGAACCGGCTGAAAGCCTCTGAGAATCAGCGCTATTGGTCTTGTTCTGGCACGGGTGTGGCGATAAAAGAAGGGAGAGAAGCCTGCTAAGATCACAAAACTATCAATTGCGGTATCTGTATGCAGCCCCGTCGCTTTGCTCGTGAGCTTGCCCTCCTGGGAATGAGCCAGCTAGCCAATCAAAAACCCAGTGCCGTCGCCACGCAAGATCTCGAAGCCTTAGTGACGGCAGCAGTGCGATCGCTGGCGGGGGAAGTGCAAGATGCCCTAGAGGTCGCCTCAGGGGAAGCGCAGCGCAGTCAAGAGCACCTATTAGAAAGTGAGACCCGCACCAGCAACGTCGAAGAAGCGCGCGCCATGGTGCAAACCGCTCTGGAGAAAACCCAAACGGCTATTAATCTTTTAGGAAACGCGCTGCAGATTCCAGAGATGGTGCAGTTGTCTAACCGGAAAGAAGTGCGGAGTTACGCTATTGAGCTGATCTCCATGACGGCGAAGCATCGCACTGAAATCGATGCTGAACTTAATGAGGCAATGGTGTCTTGGCAAGTGAAACGGCTGCCGCAGATCGATCTCGATATTCTGCGCATCGCTGTGGTCGAGATGAAATATCTTGGCGTGCCCGATCGCATCGTGATCAACGAGGCGATCGAAATTGCCAAGCGCTATAGCGACGAAGATGGTTTTCGCTTTATCAATGGTGTGCTGCGGCGCTGGGTCAATCGCTTTCTCAATCCCATGGCGGCAGCGGCGAAAACAGTCGAGAGCTCCCCGATCAGTGCTACAACTCCCCCCGACGCTGACTCCCCACTGTTGTAAGTTTAAAGTCGAGTCCACCCTGTATCCCTTGCCGCCTATCGTTGCCCATGGCCAACTTCAACTGGTTTAGCCGTAGTTTTGATCAAGCTTCTGAGGCCGAGCCGCCCGATTCGCAAAAAGCCGATGCGGCTCCAGCGGAGGAAGCGGCACCGTCTGAGAGCAACCCGCAGACGATGAGCCCAGAAGAATATCTGGCGTGGGCTAAAACCGCTTACCAAAATATTCAAAAGCAGCAAACAGCTGAGTCTACCCCCCCAGAGCCAGAGACCCCACCCGTTGCCGCGACGGTTACTGAGGCTGAGCTGACTGAGGCAGAACCCATTCAGGCAGAACCCGCGCCCTCTGAATCGCCTCAGGAAGCCGATTCAGAGGGCGTTACTGAGGCAGTCGCCGAAGCTTCAGCACAGGCGGCATCTCAGAACGAACCGCCCGTGATCGCCGCTGAGGTGGCCCCGACAAGCTCACCAGCTGAGAGTCTCGCTGAGCCATCCCCTGCGATTGAGACCGAGACCGATAACACGCCAGAAATGGTTGCCGGTCCCGCATGGATGCAATCTACGGCAGCGCGGCAACCCCCGATAGACCGCCAGCAGCAAACCGAGATCGCGGAGCC
>CALCPB010000162.1 GCA_937897665.1 uncultured Halomicronema sp.
TCAGACTTCTTCACTAACTCAGCAGAAAAACTGGGCCTCGCCATGGGACTGCCTCCCTTCATTGTTGGGGTTACCATCGTTTCCGTCGGGACGTCTTTGCCCGAACTGCTCTCCTCCCTATTTGGCATTTTCCAGGGCGCACCAGAAGTCGCTGTGAGCAATGTAGTGGGTTCAAACATTGCCAATATATGTTTGGTCATTGGCACTGCCGCCATCATTAGCAAGCGAACAATACGGGTCTTATATGACCTAGTGAGCGTCGATTTGCCTCTGTTTATGGGCTCGGCGTTTTTATTCACCCTGATGGCGTGGAATCAAACCTTTAGCCGAGGCGAAGCTCTGCTGCTCATCATCGGCTACATCATGTATCTGTTTTACATTCTCAAGAGCAGTGATGAAGCCGCGAGCGAAGTGCTCACACCCCAACAGTCTGGTGAGGCAGATGCAGCACTGACGGACGGAATCGCTACCCCGACAAACGCTGCCGACCAAATGAGAGAAGGTTTGGTGTTAGTGCTCAGCGGTATTTTTATCTTTTTAGGGGCTCAATATACGATTGATTCCCTGATTCGACTTTCTGAAGTGTTGAATATTGGCAGAGAGGTGATTGCGGTGAGTGCCGTTGCTTTGGGCACCTCTTTGCCAGAACTCATTGTCACGATCAATGCGGCTTCTAAGGGCAAGGCGGAAATTGCGATCGGCAATGTGTTGGGCTCCAACATCTTCAATATTTTCGTGGTTATCGGCATTCCGGGTTTGATTCAACCGCTGCCAGTTCCCGATGCAGTGATCATTCCGGGCTTGCCGACGCTGATCTCAGCCTCGCTGATGACGTTCTTTATTGCTCAAGACAATAAAGTCACTATTTGGGAAGGCTGGCTATTCATCATTTTTTATGCCTGGTTTGTTGGCTCTGTCTTCAATCTGCTGTGAAATCTGGGCCTCCAGCAAAGCGCTTCGCCTCGCTACCTTTAACTGAAACTGCTAGATGTAATGGCTCAGCCAGGCAGCGATGCCGCCTGTAATGCTTCATTGATTTAGGCTGAAGCGGTAGATAGGCGCTCTACAAAGGTTTGATGCGCAGGTGTTGCTAGCCCTTGTTGCAAGACGTTCAGCACGGTTTTTAAATCCCCAGCTAGCAAAGCAGAGCGATCAAGCCAAAGTCCAGGAAACGCGATCGAACAGAGAATGCTAGCCTCATTGGCTGCTAGCTGCACATACTTGCCTGCCTGCAGACGAAACCAATCAAACTCTCCGTCATACACCCGCCAAACTAGATACTCCTGCACCTGATTACGCCGATAGACGTTGAGTTTTTCGTGCAGGTCAAACGAAGCGCTGCTAGCGGCAATTTCAACAATCAGTTCGGGAGCACCTTCGACATAATCATTGTCGCTAATTGTCGAGTTGCCGCCAACTTCAAGTCGAAGCAGAGCATCGGGTTGGGGTTCGTTATCACTATCTAGGCGGACGGTTGGATTATCCAAAGTTTCGACATGGGGCGTGGCAGCTTCATAGGCGATTAGCCATCCCATCATGCGAGCGTGGGGCTTGCCATGAGCTTTGGCATGAAGGGGAGAAGCTATGTAAACCGTTCCTTCAATTAACTCAGCCTTTTTGACCTGAGGCAGTGCCTCGTAGCGCTGTTCAAATTCAACCCGAGTTAATTTGTCACCATTTTCGAGGGGCGGTGTTGATAAAACCGGATTGGGGACGCGAGTAACGGTCACGGTAGGCAGCGCTAATCAACGGTCAAGAGCGAAGCTGAGTTCAATTTTATCGAAAACATTGGCCGGTAGTAGTTAGTGATTCGAGTTGGGGGTTCCAAGTATAGGCAATCGTTTTGAAACATCCCAGTCTTCTTCACCTAAAAACAAAGTTCCAAGGGGCAAGAACGATCGCCGTTCTTGCCCCTTTGAAAGCGTTATTTCACAGTTGTCAGAGCTGTGAATGGTCAGTGATTAAGCTGCGCGCTCTTTGGCCTCTTTAATCACCACCTCTGCCACATTATTCGGACAGGGTGAATAGTGAGAGAAGGTCATTGAGAACTGGCCGCGACCGGAGGTCATGGTGCGCAGATCACCAATGTAGCCAAACATCTCACTCAAGGGCGCTTCCGCCTTGATGCGCACCCCAGTAGGGCCAGTATCTTGACCGAGAATCATGCCACGACGACGGTTAAGGTCACCAATGACATCTCCCATGTAGTCATCAGGAGTAAACACATCGACCTTCATGATGGGCTCTAGCAGTTGCAGGCCCGCTTTGGGGAGAGACTGACGATAGGCTGCCTTGGCCGCAATCTCAAAGGCGATCGCTGACGAGTCAACCGCGTGGTAGCCCCCATCAGTGAGCGTGACTTTGAGGTCAACCACTGGGTAGCCGGCCAACGGCCCCTTGTCGACACTGGTCTCAAAGCCTTTTTGCACCGCCGGCCAAAATTCCCGAGGGACGTTACCGCCGGTCACTTTGGACTCAAACTGGAAGCCTGTACCCGTCTCACCGGGTTCGATCGTGTAGTCGATCTTGCCGTACTGGCCGGAACCACCAGACTGCTTTTTGTGGGTGTAGCTGTCGTTGAGCACCTTGGTGATGGACTCCCGATAGGCCACCTGCGGCTTGCCAACTTCAACTTCGACCCCGTGAGTGCGCTTCAAAATGTCGACTTTAATGTCGAGGTGCAGTTCGCCCATCCCCTTCATGATGACTTCGCCGCTTTCTTGATCCGTCTCCACGTAGAAAGAAGGATCTTCCTGCACCATCTTGCTCAGCGCCGCGCCCATTTTCTCGTTGTCACCCTTGGTTTTAGGTCCCACGGAAACGGAAATCACCGGCTCGGGGAACACCATCGGCTCCAAAGTCGCA
>CALCPB010000163.1 GCA_937897665.1 uncultured Halomicronema sp.
CGCGGCTGTTGTGATGCTGGATTACAGCCTTGCTACAAATGAGCTTGCTGTACCGCTATGCAAAAGCTACACAGTGGCTGGGGCGTTGTCCACAGCCTGCTGGCTGCGTGAACCGCTACTCAATGATTCGCCCTCCGTGAAGGAGCGCAGCATCCAGGCTGCTTCCTCGTACTGCTGCATGAGGCCCGTCAAGAAGTCGGCAGTGCCCTCGTCGCCGTAGTCGTCATTGCACTGAGCAATGTGGCCCCGTAGATTGCGAATGATCTGTTCGTAGTTCGAGCAGAGGCGACTAACCATCTCGTTGACTGTCGGCAGATCGTTGGGATGCTCTTTGATGGAGGCGTATTTTAGAAAGCCTTCGGCTGTGCCTAAGGGATACCCCCCAAGGGCTCTGATGCGCTCGGCGATGTTGTCGACGTCGAGGGATAGCATCTCGTATTGTTCTTGCCAAAGCTCATGCATAGTGCGGAACTGTGGACCAACGACATCCCAGTGATACTTGCGCGTTTTGACAAGTAACAAGTAAACGTCTGCCAAATTTCTGTTTAGCAATTCAATGACGTTGCCTAGCTGGTTTTCCGTTAGTCCGATGTTGATGGATTTCATAAACTCCGTTGTTTGTTCAACATCTCTATCAAATCAAATTTTAATGATTGATACATCGTCCACAAGTCAGAATCGGAGTCTATCGAACGATAGAAAGAGTCCAGCCCTATTGCACTAATCCGGTGCGCAGCGCTCGGACGGCCGCTTGGGTGCGATCGCTGGCGCTGAGCTTATTTAAGATATTGCAGACGTGAGTTTTAACGGTGCCTACAGTGATGTAGAGCTGTTCAGCAATCTGGGCGTTGCTGCTGCCCGCGACGATTAATTCCAGCACTTCCAGCTCTCGCTCAGTCAAAGGCGACATTTCGAGCACTTGCGTGTAGTCGTCGCTATTGTCTGTGTCGACTGGGGCTGGTGGCGCAATTCGTTTGGCTTGAGTTAGCACAATGCGGGCGATCGCGGGATCGATCCAGACTTGACCTTCATGGGTTAGCTGAATGGCTTCGACTAATTTTTCAATATCGATATCCTTCACGCTATAAGAATCCGCACCTGCCGCAAAGGCGGCCATGACCGACTCTTCTGTATCATGCATCGTCAACATGAGAATGCGCGTAGCTGGTGGTTCGGCGTTGGTCGATCCTGCTTTGAATTGCCGGGTCACCTCAATCCCATCGATGTCTGGCAAGCCAATATCAACCACGGCGACATCGGGCTGCACTCGCTGCAGTAGAGCCAGACCTTGCTGACCATTGGCGGCCTCACCCACGACGGAGATTTGCGCTTGCTGCTGCAGGGCTGCTTTCAACCCCATTCGGGTAAGGTCATGGTCTTCGACAATTACAATGCGAATCTTATTCATCAAAAAACTAACCAGGGTGGAATATCAAATCAGAAAAAGTCTGCTTAACCCTCGGGTCTGTCGTTTGTGTCAAGGTCAAAACCTTTGCAACACCGCATGACGGCACCCGTCCTCACTGCAGCCGCTAAGGTCAATAACCTGGATGATATCAGCCGTAGATCCCTTCGATGATGACAGGCGCCAAACACTAGCGAACACCTGGGGATGTAAAACTGTGCGGTTACTGATCGGGATGCTGGGCCATTCTAGAGCTTATGCATGCTGCCACGCTACGACTGGTTGGTCAGATATAGCAATCCGTACAAGGGTTCGGTCAGGCAAAATGGAAGGACGTTGAGAGGACCATAGTGATGCCTGCCCCCTATAGCCTTGACTTGCGTCAGAAAGCGATCACGGCGATTGAATCCGGCCAATCCAAAGTAGTGGTCAGCCGACTGCTAGGCATTGCCCGTAGTACCCTGACAGCATGGCACCATCAGTATCGCCGCGATGGGAATGTAGCTCCGAAGCACGGTTATCAGCAGGGTCACAGTCATAAAATCACCGACTGGGAAGCGTTTCGTAGATTTGCTAAAGCGCATGGAGACAAGACCCAAGCCGAGATGGCTCAGCTATGGCCCGCGGAAATTAGCGAAGATACGATTGGAAGAGGGCTCAAGCGGATTGGCTTCACGCGAAAAAAAAGAGCTATCTCTATGCTGAAAGAGCCCCCGAACAACGCCAAGCCTACGACACTGAGTTAGCGCAATTCGAGGCCTACCAACGGGTCTATCTTGATGAGGCAGGCAGCAATGATACCGAAGACTATGGCTATGGTTGGGGTCCCAAAGGTGAGCGCTTTGTCGCCGAGCGCCGGGGGAACCGCACCGAACGCGTCAGTTTTATCGCCGCCTGGCATCAGCATCGACTGATTGCCCCACTCACCTATGAGGGGTACTGTAACCGTACGGTCTTCGAAACCTGGTTAGCAGAACAGCTTTTGCCAACACTGCCCTATGGCAGTGTCATCATTTGCGACAATGCTTCGTTTCACAAAGGTGGGCGCATTGAAGCGTTGATTCAACAGGCGGGTTGTTATCTCCTCTATCTCCCACCCTATTCCCCAGATTTGAACCCGATTGAGCATCAGTGGTTTGTCTTGAAGAACCGCATGCGGAAACAGATTCACTCTGGTCAACCATTTCGACAGGTCGTTGACCAGGCCTTCACTGACTGAACGAACCTATCCGCAGATTGCTATATCGCTCTTCAATGACTCTGGCGGCAGATAAATTAAGGTGTAGGTGCTGAGAAC
>CALCPB010000164.1 GCA_937897665.1 uncultured Halomicronema sp.
GGATTCTTAATACCTGGGACATTGCGGGTGAGGATCAGAGCGTTTTTCGCTGATTTCAGGAGAAAAATGCCTGCCATCACGGGGCGATCGCACCCCACGGCAATGTGAGCCATGAATTTCTCTAACCGTTCAAAATCATCAATCAGTTGACTTTGAAAAAACTGCGCCCCCGCTTCTAACTTCTTCTCAAAGCGGCGCTGCAGGCCTGACCAGCTGCGGCTTTGCGGATCGATTGCCGCCCCGGCAAATAACGTGGTGGGCTGATCGGGGAGCGGGCGATCGCAGGCATCCAGACCGTTATTAAGCTGTCGAATCAGTCGCAGGAGCCGCACCGATTCCAAGTCAAACACCGACCGGGCGGCCGTCTGATCACCCGCCTTCACCGGATCTCCCGTCAACGCCAGAATATTGCGAATGCCGCGCGCTTGAGCGCCGAGCAGGTCGGCCTGCAGGGCAATGCGATTGCGATCGCGGCAGGCCATCTGACAAATCGGCTCGATTCCCTGCTGGCGCAAAATTGCCGCCGCTGCCAGAGAAGACATGCGCATCACCGCTCGGCTACCGTCGGTGATATTTACGGCGTGCACCCGACCCCGTAGTTTTTCCGCCATGCTGACCATGTGGCGAACGTCGCTCCCCTTGGGGGGCATAACCTCCGCTGTGATGAGAAATTCTCCAGCCTGAGCCGCCCGTTGCAACTGTGATTCAGGGGAGGGCTGCGGTAGAGGAAGAGACGTCGCGACCATTAAGGGATCCGTAAGTTCAGACAATAGAGAGTCTTGCTAGTATATCCCGCGACCATAGACATCCTGAAAATCGACCCCCGCAGACATTCACAGCGGTTGCGAATAGCCCAAGGCCGCTTTGGCTTTACCCAGAGTCGTGAGGGCGATCGCTTCGGCTTTTTCACGACCCTGCTTCAAAATGGATTCGAGATAGGTGCGATCGTCCATCAAGCTGTGAAACTGATCTTGAATGGGCTTCAAGGCTTCCACCATCGTTTCAGCTAACAGGGGCTTAAACTGGCCCCAGCCCATCTCGGCGCATTCCTGGGCTACTGCTTCTTTAGTTTGCCCCGACATGAGCATGTAAAGGGTTAGTAGGTTATGGCACTCCGGACGATCCGGGTTATCAAACTCTAATCCGCGCGTCGGGTCACTCTTGCAACGTTTGACCTTGCGGAGAATAACCTCCGGCGGATCGACCAAATCGATGCGACTCATCTCAGAAGGGTCAGACTTGGACATCTTTTTCGTGCCGTCGGTCAGGCTCATCACCCGTGCCCCCGCCTTTTGAATCATTGGTTCGGGCAATTTAATCACAGGCTGCTCTTCGCTGCCGTATTGAAAGTTAAAGCGATTGGCGATGTCTCGCGTCAATTCCACATGCTGTTTTTGATCTTCGCCCACGGGCACCAAATCCGGCTCGTACAGCAAAATATCGGCAGCTTGCAAAACGGGATAGTCAAACAGTCCCACTGTGACGTTTTCGCCCTGTTTGACCGCTTTTTCTTTGAACTGAATCATGCGCTCTAGCCAGTTGAGTGGCGTGATGCAGTTAAACAGCCAGGCCAACTCGCTGTGGGCCGAAATGTGAGATTGCACAAACACCGTCGCCTTGTCGGGATCGATGCCGCAGGCTAGGTAAGTAGCCGCCACTTTGTAAGTGTTTTCTGCCAGCTGCTGAGGATCATGGGGCACGGTGACCGCGTGCAAATCAGCCATAAACAAGAAGCTGTCGTACTCTTCCTGCAGGGCTACCCAGTTGCGAATAGCACCCAAGTAGTTACCCAGATGGAGGTCACCAGTCGGTTGGATGCCAGAAAGAATACGAGGCTTGCCCATGGATAAGAAAGATGTCAATCTGTATACTCTGTTAAAGCATTGTATAGGACGTCTCGATCCGTTTAATATTCGAAACTTACTTTTCTGTCGTTAAAAAATAATTGCCCCAATGACTAAAACTTTGACTCAATCGCCGCTCACCGCCCTCGAAGCCGCTATCAAACTGGCGCAAGACAGCCCCACTAACGATGCGGCGCACGCGGCCTTTGACGAACTCTACAACTCTGTGCAGGCCACTGATCCGCAAATGGCGGCCCTGCTGCAAAGGCTGTGGCGCGAGTATCTGACGACCCAGCGATCAGCCGCGTTTTGGCAAGAGCTTTGTCAGGTCGAAAAGCATCTATCGGAGCGCATTACCGAAAGCCACCTGCAGCTCCGTCAAAGTTACCAGCAATTAATGGAAGAGCAATCCCCTGTTACCCTGACGAATCCTGCCCAACAATAAAAAGGCGAGTGTTCTTTGGGGGTGGGGACTGGCGGTCAGAACGCTCGCTGACAAACGGCTTGATCGGCTGCTGGAAACCACCTCACCCGGCGCAGCGCTGATTTTGAGAGCGATGGCTCATGCCGCGATCGCGCCAAGGCGAGCTATGAAAATCCTCGGATATTATTTGTGCAGCGACGTCCCGAATCGGGGTGATTGTCTGACAGTGAGTCGTCCATTTAGCCTTACCAGGCCAAAAACCAGGCCCGCTGTTCCCAAAGCATCATGACGCCGCTGACTGCGACAAAGGCGTAAACCATCTGCCGAAACTGATCGTTGCTGATGCGTTCTAGCACCCATTTGCCTAACCAGTTAGCCGGTACGGCTCCTAAGCCAATCAGCAAGCCATAACCGATGTGGCTGGGTTGCAAAACTCCCAGGGCGGCGTAGCTCAACAGTTTAAAGACGTGCAAAAAAGCTTTGTTAGAAGCTTTAGTCGCAATCATGGCCTCTTTTTCTAACCCGTAAGCAAAGTACATCGGGTTCATGATGGGGCCGGTGCTGCCAATCAGTGCTGACCCGACCGAGTTGAGAAACGAAACCGGCAAAAAATACCACGGTTTAACGGTGAAGTGTTGTTCGGATAGCTTGAGGGTTTTATTGAGCCAGTAGTTCACGACCATGCCCAGCAGCGCCACCCCAATCAACACCTGCAGCCAGTCGGCGCGCACCCAAGTGAAAATATAGGCCCCAAGCATCGCGCCCGCCAAGCATCCTGGTAGGTACCAAGCCGTCACGCGCCAATCAATCTTGCGCCAAAAGAAAAGGCTGCGTTGGGTATTGCCAATTAACAGGCCCGTGGTAATGACGGGGGCGACTGCGGCGGCTCCCAGCAACACTGATAGCAAAGGAATCAGGACGAGCGGACTGCCGCCGCCGGCCAACATGCTAAAAAACCAGGCCACAAAACTGGTGCCTGAAATTAGCAAAACAATAATTGGGGTCGAAAGCTCCGTCAGGTTCACGCCGCCGTAATCCGTTACAAACATGTAAATCAAGCTTAACCAAATTAAGCATTCTTTACACTGATTTAAGGAGTTTATTCGGCACTTGAGCTGGCAAATGTGGCTACTGGCGGCGATCGCCCTTACCCGAGCGATTCGCGATATTCGGCTAGTAGCTTTGGCAAGTAGTCGTAGCCATCCACCCCGATCTGTCTTAAAAATGCGGTGCGATAGGTTTCGAGCGTTGCTTGATAGGCGGCGGCTCCCATCTGCCCAGACAAGATGCTGAGCGTGCCCGCTGGCTGATGCCACTGTTCAGAGTTGATTTGCCACAGCAGATACATCCCCATCGCACCGCAGAAGACAGAC
>CALCPB010000165.1 GCA_937897665.1 uncultured Halomicronema sp.
GAAGCGGAGCCCGCCGAACCCCAGCCGTCAGCTGTATAAGTCAGCTCCGTGTGAAACTGCCTGGGTCAATAGCAATGCCGTCTTAGCTGTCGAGAATCAGCTGGGCTGATCCTTGATGGATTGAGCGATCGCTCAGTGTTGGCGGCTGGTGGCTCTGTAGTGAGGGGGCGATCTCTTTAGCTAATTGTTTGTAACCACTCAGCACCTACTAAATGACTGTCCACGGTGGCGATTGGCAGTTCATAATGCAGCGCAGTCGCGGCAATGAAGCGATCTGCCGGGTCTTTGTGAGGCAAGTCGATCTGGCGGCTGAGGAGTGCAATTTCACCGGTTAACGGAGCCTCCATGACAGTTAAAGCAGCTAAAGATTTCTCTATCCACTCAGCGGGCTCGCCCAATAAGGTGATTTTTTTCTTTTCAGCCAGGATCATGACTTCCCACATGCTGATGGGACTAATCCACAACTCTGTAGCCTCTTGAGAAATTAGAGTTTTGAGATAACTAGAAAGCTTTGCATCTCCCAAGGCGTACCATAGCCAAATATGGGTATCGAGAAGCAACTTCACTGAAAGACTTCCCAGTCACTTTCGGGTACAACCGGAGCAATAATGTCTTCATGAATAGAGCCAGTATCTTTCATAAAGCCAAAAGTAGCGCGTTTCGGTGGTTCGCTGGAAAGTGCTGCTATTTGTCCCGTGCCTTGAAGTACGAATGCCTTCCAGTCGTTCAAGGAGATTTGATTGCCCCTCAATGGAGACTGCCAGGAGTGAATCAACGAGTGATAGTCAGATTGAGTGTCTTGATCGGATTGAGTGTCTAGTGAATCAAGCAGCGCCATGATGAGAGCAATGCGCTCCGCCATCGGCATATTGCGTATTGTTCGCCAGGTTTCAGCATCCAACATGGATAGGTTCCTGCATGGACTGTTCTTAAATTGTAGGCGCGTTTTTCCGGTGAAGCGTCTGGTGTCTACACTTTGACCGATTATCAAGGGCCAGGCTGCTCTGATTTACGACTGGCCTGCTCAACTTCGTCAATCTCACTCAAGAGCGTCTTTAAGGTGAGGTTCACACCACCATCGGCCCGGCGTTCCAAATCCCATTGGCAAATCGTGTCTTTGAGATCGCCGTGCTCAAACAAGGCCATCAGCCGCGATTCGATCGCTTCATCAGCCTGATATTCCTCTAAAGAAGGGCCGACCACATCTTTCCACATGAGTCGAATCAGCGTTGACGGTTCCCCCTGATCCACACAATCGCAGAACCACTGCAAAATATCGAGCAGGCGTACTGTGGCTCGAATGCCAGGTGGAAACAGATAATCCATCCCCTGACGACATTGGCAGTAGAAATCGATAAACGCTTGAGAAACGGGATCAGGATGAACCGCTTTCAGGGCTTGTACCTGAACGATCAAAGCTTTGGTGGCGTCAGTAATATCCATCAGCTCAACGGCTCTTTAGCACGCAGCATGCCACGCCTCCTGACGGCGCATCTGTTCGCCAGAAGACATCAGTTTATTGCCAGTGGGGCGGCGTGCGACCATAGAGCCGAATTAACTCGCGCAATCGTTCGCGTAGCTCCCCCGTCAGCATCTCGGCGCGATACCGCCAAGCCCAGTTACCGTCAGCTTTACCGGGCGAATTCATGCGGGCAAAGCTGCCTAGACCCAGCACATCTTGCAGCGGCACGATCGCTTGATTGGCGATCGAACTCAACGCCAGACGAATCATGCTCCAATGAATGCCGTCGCCGCTGAGGCCACCGACATAACGCAGGGTGCGATCGCGCTCATATTCTGAAGCCTGATCAAACCAGCCCACTGTCGTGTCATTGTCGTGGGTACCAGTGTAGACCAGGCAATTTTGCACGTAGTTGAAGGGCAGATAGGGGTTAGAGGCCGTGTCGCCAAAGGCAAACTGCAGAATTTTCATGCCGGGAAAGCCAAACTGGTCGCGCAGCGCCTCGACCTCTGGCGTAATCACCCCAAGATCTTCGGCCAAGATCGGCAGACTACCAAACTCCGCTTTTACCGCATTAAAAAAGGCTTCGCCCGGTGCTTCGATCCACTCGCCATTCAGCGCCGTCTTTTCGCCTTCGGGCACGGCCCAATAGGCCTGAAAGCCGCGAAAGTGATCAATCCGGGTCAGATCGACATATTCCAACAGCGCCTTGACGCGCTGCAGCCACCAGCTAAAGCCCGTTTTTTGCAGGGTCTCCCAGTTATAGGTGGGGTTGCCCCATAGCTGCCCCGTTTCGCTGAAATAATCGGGGGGCACGCCTGCCATTTCGGAAGGTTCCAGCGTTTCCTCATCGATCATAAAGTTCTCAGGAAACGCCCAGACGTCGGCGCTGTCGTGGGCGACATAGATGGGCATATCACCCACTACTTGAATGTGGCGATCGTTGGCATACTGCTTGAGCGCCGCCCACTGGCGATAAAACTCAAATTGAAAATACTTGTGCTCAGCAATCAAGTCTGAGAGCTTGTCATGCCAGAGCGCCATTGCCGGGGCTTCCCGCCGTGCCAATGCCGGTTCCCATTGGCTCCAGCTGGCCCCGCCGTTCGCCTTTTTCAACGCCATAAAAAAGGCGTAATCATCCAGCCAAAACGCCCGCTCTTGGCAAAACTGCTCGTACTGTGTGCGTGTCTCTTTGTCCGTAGACGCACTAAAGGCCTCAGCCGCTTTTTCTAACAGCTGCAGTTTCGCGGGCAAAACCCGGCCATAATCGACCGCATCTTCGGGAAAGTGGGGAAACGCCTCCAGATCAGCTTGAGTCAGCAGGCCGACATCCCGCAGGTGCTCAAGACTGATGAGCATGTGGTTGCCCGCCATCGCGGAGTAAGACATATAGGGAGAGTTACCGTGCCCCGTCGGGCCGCTTGGCAAGATCTGCCACATCTGCTGACCCGTCTCAGCCAAAAAATCGACAAACTCATAGGCCATCGGCCCGATATCGCCCATTCCAAAGAGGCCAGGCAACGAGGTGGGGTGCAGGAGAATACCGCTAGCGCGCTGAAAAGGCATGGCCTCTCCCATAACATCCCATAGACTTTAACATGGGGATTCTATGGAATACGTGGCCAGAGGAGAGATGTGGGGCGAAAAATTTTAGCTGCGATAAAATGGCGCATTTCCCCGACCGATCGCCGTCAAACTCTCCTATCGTGATGACCAGAAGATTTTGTTGTTGATGCTTGCCTGTGACCTACCGCAACCCAGCTCCTACGGTCGATATCATTATTGAGCTGCGCGATCGCCCCCATCGCCCTATTGTGCTGATCGAACGCCGCAACGAACCTTTTGGCTGGGCGATTCCGGGTGGCTTTGTGGACTATGGCGAATCGGTCGAAGCCGCCGCTGGGCGAGAAGCTTTAGAAGAAACTCAGCTAGCGGTAGAGCTGCTTGAACAGTTTCACGTTTACTCCGATCCGCGTCGTGATCCGCGCAAACACACGCTCAGCATTGTCTTCTTAGCCTCTGCCACGGGCACACCCGTCGCTGATGATGACGCCAAAGCGATCGCGCTCTTTAACCCTTGGGAAGTGCCCACCCAGCTCTGCTTTGACCACGATCGTATTTTGCAAGACTATTGGCGCTATCGACACTATGGGATGCGCCCTCAGCTGTAGTGTGTGGC
>CALCPB010000166.1 GCA_937897665.1 uncultured Halomicronema sp.
AGAACCAAGACGTAATTTCCTCGCCGATACCCGATGCTGACCATCAAACAACTCACCGAAACTGTGGGCCAGGGCATTACGCCTCGCATGGTGCGGCACTATCACCAGATTGGCTTGCTGCCGTCGCCGGAGCGGTCTACCAGCAACTATCGGCTATACAGCGAAGCGGATGTCCACCGTTTGCAGCGCATTGTGGCCTTGAAGCAGCAGGGGTTTCAGCTCACTCACATCAAGCAAATGCTGACTAACCAGGCAGCATCAAAAGGAACAGATACGCTACTGCCACAGTTTCAGCAGCAGTATCAAACCGTGTTGCAACAGTTGATTAAATTGCGGCAAACGGCCATGGCGCTGGAGGGACTGCTGGGGCGCGATCGCGGCTGCCAGTCTACCCAGGCGGCGGCGATCGCCCAACTGCGACTGTTAGAAACGGAAACCCAAGCGGCTCAATCCATCAGTGAAGCCCTCTGGAACCATCTGGATGCCGCTACTGCCGATCATCCGGAAAATTTTTCCGAAGCGCTGCAAAACTTGCTGCCTGACTTATCTCAGCGGCCCGAAATCGAAGTGAATGTGTTGTCTCATCTAGTGCTGGCCTGCGGGGATGTCAGCCTGGCGGCGTTCGCAAAATTTAGCCGCGATGCCATCAAAGCCGCTCGTGACTCGTTGTCGGCAGGCTGTACAGTAGTCGGCGATATACCCGCCGTCAGCAACCAGCTCGATCAGACCCGTCTGACCCATCTTGGGTGCCGGTGGACGACCTTAATCGACAATCCCCACATCAACGATGCTGCTGAGGCTGAGCAGACCTTTTGGCAGGAGCCTGACTGGCAAGAACGGCTGACGTCTCTGATTGACGGGAACATTTGGGTGATTGGCTACGCGCCATCAGTCTTGATGAAACTCTGTAAGGCGATCGCCCAACATCGCGAGCGTCCTGCCCTGATCATCGGGTTGCCCATTGGCTTCAGCCACGCTCCAGCCGCTAAGCGCCAACTCATGCAGTTGGAGGTTCCTTACATCACCGTGGAAGGCACCCTCGGTGGCGGGCTGCTTGCCGCCGTTGTTCTGCACCGACTAGCTGCTTCCCTCATCGAAAAGCCAGACTGCCACTGCTATTTGCAAGGCCAATAGCTGCAGCAAAAAACAGTTCAGGGCTAGGGGGTCATTGTCTTGGTAAAGGTCAGTCGATTGCCAAAGGGGTCATTAATCGACATATCGCGGCTGCCCCAGGGCATGTCTTCAATGCCAGGTCGCGCATACTGATAGTCTTTGCCCAGAAGCTCGGCCTGCAAGCCATCCAGATCATCCGCCTCAATTCTCATCGCGGCGCCAGGAGTGCAGTCGCCATGATGTTCTGATAAGTGGAGGACACAGTGGTCTCTGGAAACTTGGCAATACAGCGGCATACCGGGCTGAAACCGATGCTCCCAGTCCACCTGAAAGCCCAGAAAATCAACGTAAAACTCTTTGGCTTTGGCTTCATCAAAGATCCGCAGGATCGGCGTTGTTTTGGCCAAACTCATGATTCCCCCTGCCAGAGGCAAGAATTTTATAGTATATTTGTACCATATTTTAAGAGCATCTATTAAATGCTTGCTAATACAGGTTGGTTTAGCAAGTATGAATGAACCCGTACCCGCAGAAAGCTTCAGCCTTCTGGAGGGGCTAGCCAGTTTTGCGTTCTGACCAATGTGGTGTGTCGAGTTCGCGTTTAGATTCGACGATATAGTCAACCACTTGGTTATGTCGAATGTCGGCAAGGCAGCGCTTTAAGGCCTGGTTGGGCAACTGAAACCAGAGTTCTACCTGCTGTTGTTTCTGGGTGTCATCACAGCTCAAAATGCGCCCCGCAACCGAGGCGGCAAACCAACGCCAGCCATATTGATGTAGCAACTTAGCTTCTAAAAGTTGAAGCGGTTTGGGTAAAAAGCTCCAGCCGCGATAGGTGGCGAGCAAAGGCGCAACATTGCCTTGCGGTTGCAATAGAGCCCGTAAGGACAGCTCATTCAGATTGCCGTAATAGCGACCCTGGGGGAAATCAATCAGCGTCGGCGCAAAGCGGTGGCCACCAATGTGGGTAATTTGCCAAGGTTGCACCTGCTGTAATAGCCCCAGCTGTTGAACGTGAGCGATCGCCGCTTGATAAAACGGATAGCCATAGGCCCCGCAGCACTCATTGTGACTGGCGTGGGTACAAATCATTAGGTGCCGCTGTTGAGAGCGATGCCACAAGTCGCTGGACTCACCCTGTGAACGGCGATCAAAAAAACTGTCTAGGGCCGGAGCCATCTCTGCGGGCGCGGCCACCTGGGTTTCCCAAGCAGCGTATTGGCGGCTGAGTTGACTGCTGAAGGCAGCATGGCTCTGATGCGGCGCTGGTTGGCGTTCCTGCTGAAAAATCAGCATGCGGCGCTGAGACTGGATCGCGGTCTGCTCATTGGCGATCAGATGCACCCTGACCTTAGTCGGCAACGCTAGCAGCGGCTTAATGACTTGTCTCAAGCTTTCGGGCAACCCGGTTGAGAGCAGGGCCGGTTTATCCCAAGGCGGTGGCACCTCTAGTAACACAAAGATTTCAGCCGGAACCGCCGTCCCGATTAAGGCGGCTGATGGTGTGGTTGAGACGATGGACGCATTCATCGGACAAACCCCTACTGCAAAATGACCTTGAGGACAGAACCCAAAGCAAGCCATGTGGCGATTGCGCGAACTCAAACGGACAAGAGACGATGCGAACCACCGGCGATCGCCACTGGCTTAGCTCCACCAACCTCCACATCTCAATGCGTTAATGATATAAGTTCTCATCTAGAAAAGCAAATCCCAAGAGGCTTTGGTAGATGATTCTTGCTTGAAGTCTCGGCAAAAAGCGTCTCCCTGTCTTGAAAAGGCATTTGAATGCAGGTTTTGGAGGGTTCTCTCGGATTCACTGTTAAATGGAGGCTCATTGCTTTTGCGAATAGTTCTCAAGCGGATAGAATATGACATCGCTGCTTGTTGCCATCAGTGCTAGCAGCGATGCCAAACATCAGGTGTATTGCCATGAATGAGCAGGTGACGAATTCCCTGATGGGTCAGTACCATTTCGGCATTGAGCACGAAGTGGCGTTCTGGAATCTACAGACCCATCAGTTTGCCGACTTTACCAATACGGCTTTCGACCAGCTTGATCGGTTGATTGCCCAGCTCCCCGAATACGCGTCTGATTATCCTCAGCTGCGCATTGGGGATATGAATATTAAGCGGAAGCGGTGGTACATCGAAGGCTATGAGCGGTTTTCTGAAACGGGAGCACTGTTGGACTGCACACCTAAAGGCATTGAAATTCGCACGACGATTCAGCCGACGATCGCGGGCACAATTCAAGAATTGCGAGAAAGTTTTGCCCGACTCTGTGAGGTCGCCGCCCCCGCCAACTTGCTGCCAGTACTGACCAGTTTTAACCCGATACAGACGGATTTTCTACCCCAGCCGCCCTTAAACCGCTACGAAAGTGCGCGCCGAGAAGCCTCTCCAGAAAAACGCACGGCCCATATTCCGATGCTGACCTATGGCCCCGATCTCAACTTTTCGATGACTGGCCTCTCGCCGGAGGCGTTGATTCGGGTGGGCCAAAAGCTGACCTACTACAGTCCGGCAATCGTGCCATTTAGCTTTAGTTCGCCCTTTTATGGCGGGCAACTCTGGTCGGGGCTGTCGGTTCGCACTCACCTGCGCACGGGGCAACGACCCGCAGCCATGGTGTTTTTAGAACGGCCGGAAGATTTGATCGCGAGTACGCCTTCGCTCACCAAAATTGCCCGCTTACCCGCCGAGGTCGGGCGGATCGAGTTTAAAGCATGCGACAGTTGTGGCGATTTTGCCCTCTATGGCAGTTTGCTGGCGCTGATGAAAGGACTGGTACTAGATCAAACGCTGCCAGGGCTAGCCCTGGTGCCTGATGCCGCTGCCCATCAGCGAGCGGCACTGTCGGGGTTTCACGATGCGACGCTGCGCGATCAGGCGATTCTGCTGTTGAGTGCCGCCGAGCAAGCCCTGGCGGATGACGCGGAGCGATCGCTGCTGCAACCGCTTTGGCAAATGGTGCAAACCGGAAACACCCCGGCTCAGACACTGCGCGATCACTGGCAACCAGGGGCCGACTTAGCCCAAATTCTCAGCGCAGGGTACGCGCCAGAGCCCCTGGCGCAGTCAGTCATTTGCTAGGTCAAGGTCTCAAGGTACAGGATATCGGGTGCCAGGTATGAGGCGTTCCTGGAGCCTGGAGCCTTCGCGCATCAGTAAAATGGCTCCGCAGTCTTGTGCTCACCAGGCTGGTGACTGCTGTCGCGAGCCGCAGTCAGGTTTGAACACTTTATAATTGCCGGAGCACTTGCGGCAAGCCCCTTCCCTGCACCTTGAACCCTGCACCTTTATACCCTCTGCCA
>CALCPB010000167.1 GCA_937897665.1 uncultured Halomicronema sp.
GACAGCCGCCATCACGATGCTCAACCAGAGCTTTCCGGCCACCACAATCTACGGCGTGGCTACCCCCTTAGAAACAGCGCTGCAGCTGCCCTCCCCGGTGAACGTGCTCTACACCTATCCTGAGCAATACTACGAGCCCGATCGGGTGATTACTCGCGCTGAGGCGATTAGTGCCCTCGCCGCCAAAGCCGGACTGCCCTACACGGCCCGCGCCAACGAACTGCTCGCCGCGAGTCTGCAAGATGGCGATCGCGTGCCTGACTATGGCCTCGAAGGGGTAGCGGCAGCCTTGGCGGCTGAGGTGCTGGTCAACTATCCGGAGGCGCAACAGGTCGAGAGTACGCGCCCCATCACTCGCGGCGAAATGGCGGCACTGATTTGCCAAGCTCACCCTGATCGCGCCCTGCAGGCGACCATTGACCCGACCTGGGTCGCTCGCCCGCAGTCGCTGCTCGATCAAGCGCAGCCCGACCCCGAAGTGCGCGGCGTCTGGTTGACCAATATTGACAGCGAAGTGCTCTTTTCTAAAGACAACTTGGCTGAGGGTGTGCAGCGGCTCAAGGCCCTGAACATCAACACCCTCTATCCGGTCGTGTGGAACATGGGGTACACGCAGTATCCCAGTGCGATCGCGGAGCGCTGGCTGGGTAGAAAGCAACGGCTCTGGCCCGGCGAGAACCCACAATTTGAGCGCGAACAGGGCGATCGCGACATGCTGCAAGAGCTGATTGAGCTGGCCCATGCGGAAGGCATGGCAGTGATTCCCTGGTTTGAGTTTGGCTTTATGGCTCCGGGCGAGTATGCCCTACACGATGAGCATCCCGACTGGTTTACCCAGCGGCAAGACGGCACCGCCGAGATTCCGATGGGGGCAGAAACCTTCACCTGGATGAATCCCTTCCATCCACAAACCCGACGGCTGCTGCTATTTCTCATGGCGGAAGTGCTCGACAACTACGAGGTTGAAGGCATTCAGGTCGATGATCACCTGGGCCTGCCGGTCGATATGGGCTACGACCCCTACACCACGGCGCTCTATCAGCAATCCCATGGGGGCGACTCCCCACCGACTGACATCAACGACCCCGAGTGGATGCGCTGGCGCGCCGCTAAAGTCAGCGAATTCATGGGCGACGTGCGTCGGGTGATCGATCAGCGCCGTCCCGGAGCGCTGCTGTCGGTCTCACCGAATCCTTACCCGTTTTCCTACGCGAAATATTTGCAAGACTGGCCCAGTTGGGAAGCCGCTGGCTGGCTGGATGAAGGCATCGTCCAGATCTACCGCGATGACCTTGATCGCTTTGTCTGGGAACTCAATAAGCCCGCCACGATCGCGTCGCGTCGCCGCACGGTCACGAGCATTGGCCTGCTCAGCGGGTTACGCGGTCGCCCGACTGATGTAGATCTGCTGACCTCACAGCTCGCCGCCCTGCGCGATCGCGGCTATGCCGGAGTGTCTTACTTTTTCTATCAAAGCCTGTGGCCACCGGGACGCGAAACGTTTGAAGAGCGCGATCGGCAGTTCAAAGCCTCGTTCACCAATGCTGTTGCACGACCTGAGGCAGTCATTAGTGACGGGCTATAAATCTCACTAAGATGAGTCCTTAAAAACCTTTTGCAAAGCGAAGCCTTCGCTTTGCAAAAGGTTTGGCATTGTGTCAAATGACTGTTTTTCGGATAAGAAGTACGCATCAATCTCAGCATAGATTTGATGCATAACGTTCCCGATCACCTCCGCCAATAATCTTAAATGCTTAACCGATGACTTGTCGAAAGTCGGCGCGTATTGGAATTGTTATACGGCTTCACTACGCAGCAGTCTGGAATCACCATCTGAAGCAATCGCTTCAAAACAGGAGTCCATTTCAACAAAAATCTCCCAATAGTCTTTATTATATCGTGCTACTAATATCTGAATAAATAAGTCTTCTAATTGAGAGTTTCGCTTACCTTTCCAAAGCGTGTCAGCTAAAGCGACACAAATCTCCTCAAAAGAACATTCCATTGTTTTCCATTGACCATGAGAGCGACAACACCGAGCAATTTTTGGATCAACTCCGTGAGTAATTAGCAGCGTTTCACCATCGGCTTCGTGATTGTTGCCTTTAGCAATCAACTCCCTTGGATGAAGGATCTTACCTGCATCATGAAATGCAACCCCCAAACGGAAAAAGTTTTCGTCGAACTGTATCTGTAAGTCATGCAGCTTTGAGATCAACAACTCAGCTGCTTCTCCAACTAACTTGACATGAAGCAGTAATTTTGATGATGCTCCCAATTCTCGAAGAAGCTGATAAGCTTCACAAACTGTTTGAAAGGTTTTGATCTGACTATTCATACAGCACTTTTCACTATAAGATACAATGCAAAATACTCTGATTATCCGAAATCACTCTGTCGATCATTTCAAGGCGGTTTGACTTGGAACACTGGTGGAAAAGCTTTGCGTAACGGTCCTCACTTAATAGAGTGAGCCGCATAACAATATTAATTGGAGAGATAGTTTAGATCTCTCACTCCCACGAAGGTGGATATACCTAAACTATCGGCATGTCTACTCTGATAGCTAAGATCGTGAGAAACTTTCTGCATATTATTCAGCTCTTAGGATGTAGTAAATCCGGGTCAGAGTGCGATAGGGCTTTGTCACAAATGACAAGGCAGGAGATCGCAGCTTCCCACTAGCACTGCATTGCTCCGATGCTAACACCCTTGTTTAGAAGGGACGATCGCGAGCCTCCTCAACCCAATCAGCCACACAGTCCGCTGCCAAGACAATCAGGGTCTCCGTTTCAAACGTGGTACAAACGGCGATAGACTGCTGGATAATTGGCGCTGCCCCCTGCGCCAAAGGCTGCATGGCGGTGCTAGCGAGCGGCTCATACTGCCGCAGCCAAGAACTGTTCGCCACAATATCTGGCTGAAAAGCAGTGCGATCAAGCAACCAAAAGTTGATGTCGTAGGCCGCGATCGCCATCAAAAAAAAATCCTGAACAGTCGTATAATGCACATCAATCAGCTTCTCGACCCGCTGGCGAAACTCGCCGTAATAGCCCTGGTGATAGGCGATCGCATGTTCGGGTGACACCAGCACCGTTCGTGCTGCCAGCATCGGCAGATTGCTCGCCTCCGTCGAGAGCGACGCGATGACGCTATCCACCGGCTGCGCCGCAAAGTACTCATACACCGGGCGATTGGGCGAAAAGTCGTAGTATCCCACCTTGGGAAAGCGCGGGAAAAAGAACAGCGGATATCCCAGAAGCAGCACGAATAGCAGGCCGATCAGAACGGTAAAGAGCGATCGCTGACGGCTACGGGGTAAGACGCCCCAACCGGGCGGCGGGCGCAGTTTGGCCCAGAGCGCTGCCAGTACCCTGGCCAGATCATCCACGATGATCACCCAGCTGATGCCCATGGTGAGGGCCGCGATCGCGCGGATGGTGTGACTGCTATAGCGGCTGGGCAAATGCAATTGAAACAGCAGCAGATGCGCTAGGGCAAACAAGCTCAGCGACGCGATCAGCAACTGCAGCAACACACCACTTTTGCGACTCACCAAAGATCGCCAGCGACTTTTGAGCGGCAGCACTAGCAGCAGCGGCAGAGTGAATCCAGCAATGATGGTGGCAGGGGTAAAGCCCCGCTCGTGAAACAGGCCGCTGCGTCCCTGCAGCCAATAGTCAATTCCTGATCGAAAAAAGGCATTGCGCCCCCCCGGCTGAAATTCCGCCATCGCGATCGCCTCGGCCCGACTAATCACCACGCCAAAGTTGGCCTGTCCCCGCGTCCACAACAGCAAGCCCGCCACGCCAGCGAAACCCACCGTAAACACCACGTAGGGTCGCCAGCGCTGCGACAGGGAGAGCTTCCCCTCCTGCCACTGCAGTAGTCGCAGCGCCAGTACCCCGAGGGAAATCAAAGCAATTTGCGGATAAAACAGCGCCTGCAGTCCCAGGCACAGTAAATAAAGCAGTGGCTTTTCGCGAATCAGGTAATAGAGAAAGGCAAACAGCAGCGGATACAAAAACGCCCTCGGCGTGGCTGACGCATGCTCGCTGGAATACCACAGGCTTTGACTCAGACCAACGGCCGAGATGAAGCCCGCCAACGGCAGCGAAAACAGCTCGATCACGAGCCAGTAGGCATAGCTGACAGTGATCAGACTGAGAAAAAAGGGGAGGACTTTGCCCAGGGTGAACGGATGGATTCCCAGCCCAGCTCCGAGCTGGTATAGCCACCGGTAACCCAAGGGCGCGACCCCCTCAAAATAATCGGCAATCAGATCCTGGGGAAACAGCGTGGGATCGACAAATCGCTGCATCCAAAAAATGTGCTGCCGCGCATCATCTTGCACCACATACTCGCCCGCAAAAGCTTGCTGCAGAGCCAGCACCCCATACAGCGCGGCGATCACCAAACTCAGCCCAAACC
>CALCPB010000168.1 GCA_937897665.1 uncultured Halomicronema sp.
CATATCGGTAATGCGAGAGAGTTCTTGGGCGTCGTGGCTTGCTCGACTGGGTAGGGCGCAGTGGCTCAGCTGCAGGTCGTCACAAACCTGGGCGATCGCGGTTTGAATGTGTGAGTTGGCAGGGGCAGGCTCATTGTGCAACCGCTCCACCATGGAGATTTGGGTACCTGTGGCGGTGGCGATCGCTGCAATCTCCTGCTGAATTTCAAACAGCAGGTGCCGCAGCCGCCCGGTGGAGAGATCCCGCAGATCTAGGCTCATCTCGACCTGGCCGGGAATGCTGTTCGGCACGTTGGGATGCAGCTCCATACGACCCACCGTCGCCACCTGATCGCCGGGCTGGCTGCCAATGCGGTTAATTGCCAGTACCAATTGCGACGCGGCCACCAGGGCATCTTGACGCATCGGCATCGGCGTCGTCCCGGCATGGCTGGACTGACCGGTGACCGTGATCCAGTAGCGTTGCTGGCCCACGATGCCAGTAACCACCCCGATCTGCTTGTCGGCGCTGGTGAGCACCGGCCCTTGTTCGACATGCAGCTCGACAAACGCGGCCAGCGACGCGGGCGATCGCTGAGCCTGGGCGATCATGGCCCAATCGCCGCCCGCTCGCGCCAGACAGTCTTGGATGGATTCATGGCTGCGGCTGCGATACAGCTCGGCATCGGGTAACAGCTGCCCGGCCATCGCCTTGCAGCCAATCATGGTGCGTTCTTCATCAGCAAACACCACCACTTCCAGCGGATGATCGAGGTGCCGACCTTGTGCGGACAAGGCCGCGACGACGGCAATACCGGCTAGCACGCCATAGGTACCGTCGTAGTGACCGGCATTGGGCACGGTGTCGATGTGGGAGCCGGTCATCAGTGGTGGGGCATCATCAAATCGGCCCGCATAGCGGCCAATCAGATTGCCTGCTGGGTCAGTTTGCACGGTCATACCTGCTTCGACCATCCAGCCGCTGACAAGGGAGCGGGCCTGGCAGTCGGCTTCACTAAACGCCAAGCGCTGGCCGCCGCCGTTGTGCAGGGCACCCAATTGGGCCAGCTGACGAATCATGGCCATCAGGCGATCGCCGTTAATCGCCAGGGTAGAAACGACCGATGAAACCATGGGAAAACCTCTCTGTAGGCAAACTGTGACTAAATCTTCTCTGCCACTACTGTAGGGCTGGAAGCGTATACTGTATACAATGGCTGCGGCGGCTGTTGCTGTAAAATCGTTTACTCTGGCGCTTGTCTGGCCCAATTGAGTCGCAAGGGTTCTGCACTCAAATATAGCCCTAGGACAGACAATTTTCTGTAGCATCCTGATCGTCATGTCCGACTGCTAGCAAGCAGGACGGATGGCTATTCGAGCCTCTGTTATCCGTCCTCAAGTTCGAAGGATTCTTCCCTTGGTCACGCTATCTAAACCTCTACCCCGACGGGAGTCGCTCCATGAGCAGACTTACCAGGCGCTCCGCACCAGCATTCTCTCGGGGGAACTGCGCCCCGGCGATCGCTTAGTCGAAACCCATCTGGCCGAGCAACTGCAGGTCAGTCGCACCCCCATTCGAGAGGCGCTGCGGCAGCTGCAGCGAGAGGGCTTGGTCACCCTCGACGGGGGCGGGCTGCGGATTATCTCGGTGTCGGCGACCGATGCTGTGCAGCTCTATGACTGCCGCTTAGCGTTGGAGCAAGCAGCGGTGCGGTCGGCCTGTCTGGAAGCCAGCGATCGCGCTTTAGAAGTGCTGCAGCAATCGGTCGCCCAAGCGGAGCGAGCCGTGCAACGCCAGACTTCAGAACTCAGTACCTTTGAGCTGCTCAACCTCGACTATCAGTTTCACCGTCAGATCGCCGCCAGCACGGGCAATGGCTGGCTGACCGGGCTGCTCGATCAGGTGTTCGACAAAATGATGCTGCTGCGGGTACACACTACGCGCCACAACCCACAAGTGTTGGACATTTATACCGAACATCATGAAATCTGTAGCGCCATTGTGGCTCGCGATGCTGACTGGGCGATCGCCTCGATGCAGGCGCACTTAGAAGCCAGTAAACAGCGGGTAGTCGAGGCGCTGGAAGTCCTCTCCACGAACGGGGAGAGGGATGTTTAGGGTTGTATCAAGATATGAGGTTTTACATCTTTGCGATGGGGCTGTCCCCGTCGTGTTGGCAATTGAAGTAACCTCTGAAAAATAAATATTCGGCGTTCCTAAGGAAAGAATTCATGACGGCTGCAGCGACTCAAACAGTCTTTATTTGTGGATCGGCCCTGCGGGGACAACCGGACCACGGCAATCTGCAAGACGCCACGTTTTTGCGCGAAGCAAAAACTGCGGCTCGCTATCGCCTCCACGCTGTGAAAGACGGTTGGCATCCGGGCATTTATGCGGTCGAAACAGGCGGCATTGCTATCCCCGGCGAGCTGTATTCCCTCACCTCGGCCCAATACGAGCATCTCGTCGCCACCGAGCCGCCTCACATGTATCCCGCTGAGGTGACTTTAGAAACGGGCGAAACCGCGATCGCCATGCTGTATCCCCAAGCGCTGATCGAAGAGCATGGCTGGCCCGATATCTCTGAGCTAGGGGGCTGGGCCGCCTACAAAGCGCAAACGACCTGACCCGTTCACGAATTCCCACAATCCTCTGATTTCCGCTCTCTGGTATCCCCCATCCTCTTGTTGAAGTTTGGAGCAATCCCATGGCCCCAGTGCTGATCAAAGGCGGCCGCATCGTCACCGCCGTCGATGATTACGTGGCAGATATCTTGATCGAGTCCGGTCGCATTGAGGCGATCGCCCGCGAAATTAACCACGACAGTGCTACGACCTATAACGCCGCCGGCTTGCTGATTTTTCCCGGCGTCAGCGACGTCCATTTGCACTTGGATTCGCCCTTGGGCAATGACATCTACACCTGCGACACCTTTGAAACCGGCACGCGATCGGCAGCCTTTGGCGGCACCACCACCATTGTGGATTTTGCCCAACAGTTTCAGGGCGAGAGTCCTAAAGCGGCGCTCGATCGCCGGTTAGCCGCCGCCGAACCCCAATGCTGTGTGGACTACGGCTTTCACGTTATTCTCACCGACGTGAATCCGGGCTCTCTCTCAGAACTGCCCGACCTAATCAATCATGACGGCATCTCTAGTTACAAGCTCTATATGGCCTACCCTGGCGTCTTGATGGTCGATGACGCCGACATCTACCGCACCATGCGCAAAGTGGGCGATCACGGTGGCATGGTTAACCTGCATGCCGAAAATGGCGTCGTGATTCAAGCGCTGATCGAAGAAGCGCTAGAGCAGGGCAACACCTCGCCCAAATATCACCAGCTGACTCGGCCCAGCCTGATGGAAGGGGAAGCCACCCATCGCGTCATCCGCATTGCCGAGCTGGCCGAGGTGCCAGTGTATATCGTGCATCTATCGGCGAAGGAAGCGCTTGAGGCTGTCGTGGAAGCGCGCGATCGCGGCATCCCCGCCTTTGCGGAAACCTGTCCCCACTACCTGTTTTTGACCGATGAGGAATACGACCGACCGGACTTTGAACCCGCCAAGTTTGTGATGACGCCGCCCCTGCGTGATCACACTTGTCAGCACGCCCTCTGGCGCGGCTTGAAGTTTGACGACCTGCAAATTGTGGCCACCGACCACTGCCCCTTTTGCTTTAACGAAAACCTGTTTGGTATTTTGCAGTCGAAACAGTATGGCAAAGACGATTTTTCCAAAATTCCGAATGGTGCACCGGGGGTGGAATTTCGCCTGCCGCTGCTCTATGACGGTGGCGTTAAAGCGGGGCGCATCAATCTCAATCGTTTTGTGCAGTTGACCTCCACCGCCCCGGCCAAGATGTTTGGCATGTTTCCTCAAAAGGGCACGATCGCGGTGGGCAGTGATGCGGATCTGGTGCTGTTTGATCCAGAGGCGCAGCATACCCTGAGCGCCAACACCCATCATTCCAATGTGGACTATTCGCTGTTTGAGGGCCGCCGCGTGCAGGGCAAAGTGCAGCAGGTATTTTTGCGCGGTGAACTGATTGTCGATGGCGACACTTGGCGGGGCCGAGCCGGGATGGGGCAGTTTTTGAAGCGATCGGCTTCGGGCCGAGTGTTGTGATGTAGTAGAGTCCGGAATTCATCGGAGAGAACCGGTGATGAACTGGTCATACCCAAGAAACCGGGGTTCTGAAAGCCTCTTTTCATCGTTCGGAGTGTCGTGTCAGCGTCCTGAACCGTTCCGATGAAAACCTTGCTGCAGACTGTTGAGCTTTTCATCGGAACCAGGTTCTTTGGGTGGGTATTTTTTATTTTGGATTACTCTTGCTGTCTGACCCCCTGCCTTGAAACGCCACAGGCTAACACTGGTAACTCCCCTTCAACCATGGAAAAGCTCAGCGGTTTGAGCACCACTGCGCCTTAGATTCAGACTTTAAAGATGGGCCAAATACCAATTAGCGGCCTAGGCGTTGTCCCAAAGTTCCTTGACTTTGCCCTCCGGTAGCCAGCTGGCAATTTCAGCAATACGCTCTGCGGATAGCTCTTCTTTAGTTGCCGAAAAGACGGCTTCTGTCACAATCGCGCCGTTCGACGTTTTGGGCACAGCGGCTTCTTTGTCAATCCTCGACAAAAACAGCTCTGAGTCAATTCTTAAGGGGCCATCGCCACCCAGTGGCGGACGCAGGCGGCTGAGAAAACTGACAATGGGATAGGTGTCATGCAAGAGGTCAGCGATCTCCGCTCGAAGGGAATTATCTTCAGCTTCAGGAGAGGCTATGTCCTCTAGTTCAGCCTCGACACGATCAGCTTCCGCCGTTGACATCACATCGCGCATCACTCGGAATACCACTTCGGTAATGTCGCGAGCATCGTAGGGATCTGTCAAGTTACCCTTCAGCATGACTTTCTTCAAGAAAGACATATGCTCTTGCGGGATGTCAACTTTGGGTCCCGCTTTGAATTTTTCGGGCGGGTTGGCTTCCATGTCTGCCAACATCGCTTGACCTTTGTGCGTGAGCGTGGCGCGCTGGAAGGTAATTAGGTGAGGCAGCGGGCCATCTTCAGCGCCCCAGGTGTTAGCAACTCGCAGGTTGACCGCATCCGGGTTAACGACATCGGGCACATCCTGCTGATTGGCGTAGGCATTGCCCGTGAATTCAGCGTCGATATATTGCTTTTGATTCAAATAGTCTAAGTGGCCTAACAGGTCTGACTTCTCTAGCTTCATGCCAGCGAAGTCGGTGCCAGAGAAGCTAATGCTCTCAGCCGGAGAGTCTTG
>CALCPB010000169.1 GCA_937897665.1 uncultured Halomicronema sp.
GAGCAGCCCGAGATGAGTGGGGTAGCGGTGGCAACCACAGCGATCGCCCTGACTGCGACACCCGACGCCCCACCGGCGGCAAGCACCGCCGACCCCGCTCTAGCGCAGGCCAACAACGATAATGAAGAAGATGAGGACGACGAAGCAGACTTTTCGGCCCCGCCGGCCAATTTAGAATTCACGGGCGAAGATACGATTCGTCTGACGGTCACCGGCACGCGCACGCCCATTCGCATTAACGACTTGCCCGCCACCGTTACCGTCTTTGAACTCGAAGATTTTGAGTTCTACCAGTTTCAAAATCTGCGCGATCTGCTGCGCTACGAGCCCGGTGTTTCAGTCCGCGACAATGCCCAGTTTGGCATTCAAGATGTCAACATTCGCGGCCTCGAAGGCAACCGCATTCTGTTTCAAGTCGATGGCATTCGCCTGCCAGAGCGCTTCGAATTTGGTCCCTTTAATCTGGGTCGGGGCGATTTTGTCGATTTTGCCACCCTGCAGGCGATCGAGGTCTTGCGCGGCCCTGCTTCGACGCTCTACGGCAGTGACGCCTTGGGCGGCGTGGTGTCCTATCGATCGCTGGAACCTGCCGACTTGCTGGGCGATGACGATGACTTTGCGGCCGATCTCTCGACCCTCTTTTTGAGTGAAACGGGCGGCTTCGACAATATCGGTCGACTGGCGTTTCGGCGCGAAGATTCGGAAGTGGTCTTTGTCATTAGCCGTCGCGATGGCCGCGAGCAAGACTCCTTCGCCGACTCTGAGTTTGTCGATTCGCTCGACGCTGAGGGCACGACGTTTTACGGCAATTATGTGCAGCGCTTGAGCCCGGTCAGTCAGGTGAGCCTGCTGGCTGAAGATTTTAGTCGCTTTACGCGCCGCAATGAGGCCGATGGCAACTTAACCCTTAACCTGACAGAAGACGAAGACATTCTGATCGATCGCACGCGCTTTAGCTTCAGCTACGAGTATGACGACGTCGAGAGTGAGTCGTTTTTGAACTATGCGCGGGCGCAGGTGTTTTATCAAGATGCGACAACACGAGAAATCCTGCGAGAAACTCGCGCTTCGGGTTCCGCCTTTCGCGGCCAAGCCGTCTCCCGCGAAACCGAGAACGAGTTCATTGCCGATAGTTACGGCGGCGACGTGCAGTTTCGCAGCGACTTTACCACCGGTAGTCTGTCGCACCGCTTGACCTACGGGTTAGACATTTCGAATACATTTAACTCGCGGCCGCGCGATCGCACCGAAACGAATCTTGCCACAGGCGTCTCGACCAATGTCATTCCCCCCGATGTCTTCCCAGTGAAGGATTTTCCCGATGGTGACACCCTGCGCATCGGCGCCTACCTGCAAGACGAAATCAACATTGGCCCCTTCGATATCATCGCTGGGCTGCGATTTGACTACTATGACCTCACCACCAATCCCGACCAAGACTTTGCTCGCAATGGGGCCGAATCGGCCGACCTAGAAGCCTCAGCTCTGTCGCCTCGCGTCGCGGTACTCTATCAGGCCACTCCCGAGATTTCTCTGTATGGGCAATATGCGCGCGGTTTTCGCGCTCCCCTCTATAGCGAAATCAACAGCGGGTTTACCAACTTGACCGGGGCTTTCTTTAAGTACGAAACTCTGTCGAATCCTGATTTAGAGCCCGAAACTAGCAATAGTTTTGAAATCGGTGTGCGAGGCGACTTTCCACAGTTCAACTTCGGCGTCACGGGTTTCTACAACACCTACGACAACTTTATTGAAACCTTTGTAGAAACTGGCGAGCGCTGCCTGGTGGATGCTGACACCTGTCCTATTTTGCCGCCTAATCGCGGCGGCACGCAAACGGTGACTCAGTTCCAAACTCAAAATGTGGCCGAGGCCCGCATCTATGGGGTAGAAGTCAGCGCTGAGTATCGCTTTAGTCCCGGTTTAGATGGGTTCAGCGTGTTGGGCAGTTTGGCCTTTGCCGAAGGTGACAACACCACCGATGACGAACCGCTGAGCACAGTGGACCCGCTGACGGCAGTGTTGGGATTACGCTATCGTGCCCCAGATGATCGCTGGCGGGCGGAGTTGCTCAGTACCATTGTCGGGCAGGCCCGAGTCGAGGATGGCGCAGATACCTTTGTGCCCGATGCCTACGCGCTGTTTGACCTGATTGGCAGCTACAACCCAACATCCAACCTGGGGCTCAGCCTCGGCATTTATAACCTCTTCAACACGGAATATTACGTCTACTCGGATGTGCGCAATCAGCCTGACGATGCGCCCGATATTCAGCGGTTCAGCCAGCCGGGCACCAACTTTCGCTTAGGTGTGAGCTATCGGTTTTAGGCAGGCAGAGTGGGGAGTGAGGGAGGCAACGCGGCGGCTGTGACGGTGCGATATTCAATGCCCGATCGCCCTCGCGATTTTTTAGCCATTTTCATCCAGCACAGTTTTCAGACACAACAGTACAGAGGTGACACACATGACGACGCAATGGTGGATACGCAGCATCGGCGGGTTACTGGTAGGGGCGATCGCCGCTTGCTCTAGCCCGCCCGAATTCGAAGCGGCCACTCCCGCACCAGCGGCTAGAGAGCTGAGCGATCAGGCGGAAACTGCCGCCGTGCCGGCGATCGACGTGCCGCAAGTCGTGGCACTTACTTCCCTCACGGCGGACATTATCCAAACGCTGGAAGCCGACGCGTTGGTGGGTATTCCTGGCAGTTCGTTGTTGCGTGAGGGCGATCGCTTTGCCGGTATCGAAGTGGTCAGCGAGGGTCGCCTGGAACCCGACCTGGAAAAAATTGTGGCGCTGGAGCCCGATCTCGTAATTGGGGCAGCGGGCTTTCACGACAAAACCCTCGATCGCATGACGGAATTGGGAATTGAAACGCTCACCGTCAATGTGGACAGTTGGGCCGCCCTCAGAACCACAACAGAGGATCTGGCTCAGCGCCTGGGCACCGACCCCGAGCCCCTGCTGGCTCGCTATGATGCCTGCTTGGCCAAAGCGCCGGAAACCGCTCCCAGCACCTTAGTCTTGGTGAGCCGCCAGCCGCTGCTATCGCCGAATCAAGCCAGCTGGGCGGGCGATTTTTTAGCTCAGTTCAACATTCCTAACCTGACGGCAGAGCTGCAGGGCGAAAGTCCCTTTGATGGCTACGTTACCCTGTCAGAAGAAAAAGTATTGACCTCAAACCCCGCAGCACTCATCGTCGTGCAAACGGAAGCTGACCTGCTGAGTCAGCTCAAGGAAGACGCCTTTTGGGGCCAGCTCGCAGCGACGCAAACCGATGCCGTTTATACTTTTGACTACTTTGGTCTAGTCAACCCCGGTGGGCTGGCCAGCATCGAAGCCACCTGCGATCGCCTGGCTAACCTCTAGGCACCTTCCCAGTCTGATAACCGTCAATCACTCTAGGAACTTGGACAATAATTAGCGCTGACGAACTGAACCAGGCAACAAATTGTTGAAGCCATCTGAGACAGTCAATCTCGCCTGTAAAAAGAGACAAGTTCCTGCTCTTAGCTTTTACGAGTAATTTGTCATGGTAGTCGCTGCTTGGAAATCTCAACTCAGGTGTGGTTTAGCTGTCGTAGCCCTGGTATGCCTCGGTCATTCTGCCCAGGCACAGTCTATTGAACGCGGGCAAGCCCAGCAGCTCGCCGATCTGGCCTTTGGTTATGCTCAGGCCCAGCAGACTGACCGGGCGATCGCACTGCTCCAAGAGGCTGAAACCTATGGCGGCGGCGACTGTTTTGAGGCGAACGCGTGGCTCAAAATTGGCGTCGCTTATCAGGCCGCTGGCGACTTGGCCGCTGGGGAAAGATTCTTGACTCAGGCGGCTGAGTCAGCCATTGAGAAAACCGCAACAGACTGCTACAGCAGCGGCACCTCACCGCTTGAATCAGTGCTGAATCGTGCTAAAGAGTACGCCGCCGCCGGTCATTTAGACTTAGCCCGGCAAGTGGCTGACCTCAACGAGCACTTGTTGACACCGTTAACGCTGGCTGAGATTGCCGGATACTATGCCGCCACCGGTCAATCGCGAGCGGCTAAACAAGTGCTGGCCGAGGCGATCGCGGATCATCAAGCTTTAGTCGCTCAAGCTGATGACAGCGAGACCGCCGCTGACCTGGCTTGGGCCTCAGACGCGATACCAGCAGGCATGGCCGCTTTGCTCATTGAGGCAGAGCACCCAGACCTTGCCCAATTTGTCATTGAGCAGAGTGAACTCGTCTCACACCAGCTGACTGAGCTGGCCCAAACTTCTGACCCAACAGCGGTTTATATCGGTTCCTCTTTGATGGTTGCCCGACTTTTGATTGATTTAGAACAGCCCCAACAGGCCCAGTCGTTACTCGAAGCCACCGTTCCCCAAATTCAACCCTCTGCGGCTGATCCTCTCGAAACGATTCAGACCTGGGTAGAAGCAGCTCAGCTCTACCACCGGCTCGATAGCCGCCAAGCTACCGCCAGTTTGGCCCAGGCCCAAGACTTATCAGCGACGTTAGAGGCTTCCACCGTGGCGTTTGCCCAGGCGAGAATCGTACAGGGCTACGCGGCTATCGGTGACTTTGATCAGGCTAAAGCGCTGGCGCAAGCGATCGACAATGTCTCGGAGCGACAGCGAGACCATGAAGAGATCGCTGTCGCCTATGCGCGAGCAGGGTCGGTCGATGCAGCCAACGCTCTCGTGCAGTCGATCGGCAATTCGGAGTCGGCTCGGCTCAGCTTGGTGCGCGCCTATTTAGCCACTGAGCAATATGCCGCCGCCACTGACCTCGCCCAACAGCCTGACCTCCTCAAAAAAGCTTTGCCAGAAGTGGGAGCGGCCTATTGTGACGCGGGTCTGCCGGAGCAAGTGCTCCCTCTACTGGAACTGAGTTCCTCATCAGAGAACTGGCTGCGGCGGTGTACCGCCGCTGAATTTGCGCAGCAAGGTGAGTTTGACCAGGCGTTAGCACTGGCTCAAACCATTACCGAACCACAGATTCAAGCGAATGCTCTGATGGCGATCGCGGATCGATATACCGGCCCCACCGCTGATACTGCCTCGCCCTCGCTATGGGGACGGCTGGCAACTGCTTGGCAGCTTTGGTTTGGCAGCGCTGATGTAAACCAAGACAAAGCCGTCGAAGTTTTAGATCAGGCCTTCAAGCTCACACAAGCTGCAGAAGAATAGTCCTGTCCATCTCAGCAGTGGAACGTTTAGACATGGGACGCGATCGCGTTCTGCCTGTTGCTGATCGCACGGGCAACTTCTAACAGATTATT
>CALCPB010000170.1 GCA_937897665.1 uncultured Halomicronema sp.
CCAATCACGTCTAACTCAACGCCGCGGCTGCGCTGCTCGCCAGTGGCGATCACAAAGTTTTCCCCCGGTAGGGCATTCGGGTCGGCGGTCGCGACATTCTGCTTGGTGATATCAAACAGCGCCAGATTAGCGAAGAGGCGATCGCCCAGTAGCTCGGCTCTTACCCCGATTTCAAACTGTTCCCCTTCCTCCGGGTCGAGGATATTGCCGTCTCGGGTGGTGCCCGAGTTGGGACTAAATGAAGTGCTGTAGCTGGTATAGAGCGAAATTTCCTCAATGGGCTGGTAGACGATACCGATGCGAGGCGTGAAGGCGTCATCGCTCTGATCAACATCCGTATTCAACTCAAAATTCTCGGTCTCTTGAGTGACGGTGTCATAGCGCAGCCCTGCCAGTAAGAATAAATTGTCTAAAAGGGCCATCTGATCTTGCACGTAAAGACCCAGGTTGTCAGTGCGAAATTCCGCATTCAACGGCGGCGATTCGTCAAAGCTATCGGGACGGGGGACGCCATACACCGGGTCAAAGATGTTGAATAGCGGCTGGCGGCCAAAGTCAATCCGACGGAGATTTCGCCCATCGCGACGATATAAATCGATGCCGGCCAGGAGGGTGTGCTCAATGGAACCGGTATTAAATTCGCCGACGACGTTTGTTTGCAATTCATAACTTTCGCTGGGCTGTTCGTTTTGAACCCAAATCCGGAAGAGGTCGCCGGTATCCTCGTTGATCACGCCGGCAACGACATTAGCGACAAATTCATTGTCAAAGTCGATATACCGGAAGCTGTTGCGCACTTTCCAGTGATCGCTGAAGCGATGTTCAAACTGATAGCCGACTCGCAGAAACTCATTTTGGGCATCATCGCCCGGTTCACCGGTAATGCGATCGAATGGCACATCGGCCACGCGATCGCCCAAGGCCGGTAAGCCCCCAAAATCAGCCGGGCGCGTTTCATTGCTGTATTCCAGCTCGATTAAGAGATCGGTGCGATCGCTAATCGCCCAGCTGACGGTAGGCGCAATAAACGCTCGTTCGATCGGATCATCAAAATCACGATAGAAGTCTTCCCGACGAAATAGCGCATTCAAGCGATAGAGCACTCGCCCATCACTCGTGAGCGGCCCGGTCAAGTCGATGCCGGGTTCGATGAGAAAACGACTACCCGCCCGGACGTCCACTTGATAAAACGGCTCTGATAGGGGTCTTTCGGTGACCAGGTTGCTGGCTCCGCCCGGTTCGACGTTGCCAGCCAAAATGGCGGCTGGCCCCTTCAGCACCTCAATCTGCTCAATATTCGCCAGTTCCTGAAAACCGGCGTTGCCGCCTGCGCCGTCCGTCTGGCGAAAGCCGTCGCGCAAAATCGATGAGCTGCTAAAGCCGCGAATAATAAACCGCTCACCCCGCTGATCAATCGAGTTGGAGACGACGCCACTGGCGTTGCGGAGGGCATCCCCGAGGCGAATCACCTGCTGATCTTCCAACACCGCTTGGGGAATCACCTGGATGGATTGAGGAATTTCAGCCAGCGGCGTATCGGTACGGGTCGCCGTAGAAGCGGCGGGCACGTAATAGTCACTCCCCGCCTGCGCACCTTCTACGCCGAGGCGAATAGCGTCAGGGTCGTCCGCAATGTCAGCCGCGATACCCGGCACGACCCCCAGCACCAGAGTGTCACCAGTCGTGTCAATCTCGACCTGCGGCGGGGCGGCGGTGCCGGTGATGGCAACCTGCACACCGCCGTCTCCCTCGGAAACGCTGATCAAAGCAATGCCGGTGGCGGGCGCAAACTGCTCCGCCTGAGTGGCATCGACCAGATCTAGCGCGGCATCGGGCAAGTCAATCACGAGCGCATTGCCGGTAACGCGGGGCGAACCGGCGGCTAAAGGGCCGGTTGCTTCAATCGCGATCGCTAATCCGGCGGCGGTTTCTTGCACTTGCACAGCGGTGATGGTGATCACCTCATCGGTGGCTTGAGCCATCCAGGCAGACACGGTTGCAGCGGCTGCCGACGGTGCTTGAGTCTCGGCAGCCGACTCCGGCACCGTGGCGGCGATCGCTTTGCCCGTGGGTATGGCGTCTTTGGCCGGCTGGTCAACCGGCTCCATCAGCTCTGGCCCAGTGGCCGCTGCGGCTGGCAGCGACATGGCCCACACGCTCAGTGGCAATAACCCTAGCCCCAATCGTTTGATCACGTTTCGATATCTCCCAATCAACAGTCATCAAGCGCCAGTCTCAACTGGCCACGCCGCACCAGATAAGAATGCTTCTCAAATAGTTGTTGTCAAACTTATCGGGCCAGCGAGATCGGATGCTCTTTGATCGGGACTTTTTTCTCTTTGATCGGGACTTTTTTATCCCTTGGGGGAATTCGCCAACTGATAGGCCTTGGGAGCGACCCCAAATTTACGCCGAAAGGCACCGCTAAACGCGGTCGGGCTGTCGTAGCCCACCGTGGCCGCCACTACGGCAACCGACCGTTTTTGTCGGAGCAATCGGCAGGCGGATTCCATCCGCTGTTGAGTCAGGTAGCCAAACACGGTGGTATCCAGCACCTCGCGGAATCCTTGTTTGAGTTTGCGATCGTTAATGCCTACCTGGCGCGCTAATTCCATCAGCGAGGGCGGTGTGCGCAGACTTTGCTGAAGGATATCTTGGGCCTGACGGATGCTTTCGATATCAGCGGCTGGCAGGCTAGACGAAGACCCTTGCCCGGCCTGAACCGCTTGAATATAAAGGGAAATCAGCTCTAAAGCCTGAGCTTCTAAGTACAGCGATCGCGTTAACCCCTGATGAGGGCAGTGCCAAATGTTCTGCAGCACCCTTTGCATGGCTGGCGTGATGTTGAGGGCGGGCAGGGCCGGGCGATCATCCTGTCCGGTCACCATCCGACGCAGGGTTAGGGGCAACGTTTCCTCATGTTCTGTCACCATCGCTGCTAACAGAGGAGCTTGGATGTGAACGTCTACTGCCCAAAAATCTTGTTTGGCATATTCATAGACTTTATGCGCGGGCAAGGCCGCATTGAGGAAATAGGCCTTTTGACCCTCCACCCATATCTGTTGCTGCGCTCCTAAATCAGTCCCCATCACGTTGCCTGCCAGCACAAACGAAAACTCAAAGCAGTTTCTGCTCAGCGCTGAGCCCAGAGAGATGATGTCTTCTCGGAGTCGATAGCGATGTAGCGTCAGTGAGATATGGTGCTGCAGTCGAATATCGCGTTTGTAACCAGTGCCTAACCAGTCGGGAAAGACCAGCGTGCGGTCTTTGGGATTGGTCAATAGCTCGGGCTGGGTATTTCGCGTTTGCTCCTGCAGGCATCGCTGACAATCGGAAACCTGGAAAGTTACCGTCGCGGATTACGGAAGCTTCACGATGAACGGATAATTGATGATATCAGAGAGCAATAAGCT
>CALCPB010000171.1 GCA_937897665.1 uncultured Halomicronema sp.
GCTACACTGCAAGCAGGCGCAGAGCTCATCGCCATCGCCAGCCGCTGCTGCCGTCGCCAGGCGCGTCTTCGAGCCAGCTCAATGCCAGGGCAATGAGGCTATGTACAGGCGACACCATCAGGGATGTCTTCAGAATGTTTGCTGACCTGCCACGGTCGCCGTCCTCTGGCCTCATGGCCTAGGCGCAGAAGCAACTCGGCTGGGGGACTGGTGCGGTGCCCCCACTAGAACACGATGGCCAACCGGTATGGGAATATCGGTCATGCCCTAATAGGAGATCTCAGCCTTGCGGAAACTGCCGCCTTTACCCTTTTCAGTCAAGTTAGCCTACGGCACCGGAGAACTCGCAGCGGCGGTACCGTCTAGTTTGTCAGCATTCTTTCTGCTCTATTTCTTTACGTCAGTGGCAGGCTTGAGCCCGGCATTGGCGGGGGGCGTGCTCATGTTTGGCCGCCTGTGGGATGCGATCAACGACCCGCTGGTGGGCTGGTTAAGCGATCGCACCGAATCGCCCCTAGGACGGCGCTATCCCTGGATGCTGATCGGGTCGGTTCCGCTGTCGATTTGCTTTGTGCTGCTGTGGACGGTGCCCCCAGTCGAAACGCAATGGGGCCTCTTTGCCTACTACGCTATCCTCTCGCTGTTTGCCTTTGCCTCGCTGACGGCGGTGCAGCTGCCTTATACGACTCTCGCGGCTGAACTGTCGGATGACTATGACGAACGCACGGCGCTGATTGGCATGAAGTCAGCCTTCAGCATTAGCGGCAGCATTTTGGGTCTGGTCATGGCCCAAATCGTGTTTGATCATGTGGTCGATCCGAGCGCGCAATACAATCTCTTGGGTCGCCTCTCGGCCATCCCAGCTGTGTTCATGATTTTGATTTGTGAGGTGGGCACCTATCGCCGGTATTGGCTGGTGCACGCCAGCCGGCCCAAACTTCACACGCAGAAGCAGACAACTTCACTATTTTCAGAAATTCGCAGCGTGTTTAAAAATGGGGCTTTCCGTAAGATTTTGGGGCTTTATCTGTGCGGCTGGATTGGCATTCAACTCACGGCGGTGATGCTGCCGTATTTTGTGAGCGCGTGGATGGGCCTATCGGAAAGTCACTTTGCCCGCATGGCTCTGACCGTACAGGGCACGGCGATCGCCATGGTGCTCGTGTGGGAACGGGTAGCAAGACTGAGCGGCAAGCGGACGGTCTTTATGCTGGGTGCCCCCTTAGCCATTGCGGCCCTATTACTACTGCTGACCCTGCAGCCAGGGGATGTCGTCATGATGTATCTGCTGGGCATGGTTGCGGGCACGGGCGTTGCCACGATGTATATGGTGCCGTTCTCGATGCTGCCCGACGTGGTGGATCTAGATGAGCTACAAACCGGACTGCGCCGCGAAGGGCTGTACTTTAGCGCGGTGGTGTTTTTGCAGAAACTCGGCATCGCCGTGGCCCTATTTGCCTCGGGTACACTGTTAGACCTCACCGGCTTTGCCGCAGAGGCGACGACCCAACCGACGGTGGCTCTGTGGACAATTCGGCTGCTGCTTGGCCCCCTGCCTGCAGTCTAGCTGTTATGCAGCGTCTGGTTTGCCAATCGCTATCCGATTATCAGGCAGCGCCATCAAGAAATTCTCTTAGCCCTGCACGACAAACGACAGCAAAAGCTGACTATCAATGCGCCCACTGGACAGGAGCTGTGACCGGGTCAGCAGGATGCCGTGGGAGGCAATCGGGGCAGCCAGGCAGTTAGGGCGCTGAGGAAGCTGGGGCAACAGTCGGTTGCTGATCACTCGCAATCGCTCTAGCATGGGAGACTACGCTACGGGTTCTATTGACCATGTTGGAAACGACAGATTTGAAGCGCGATTTGGCCGTGTTGACACAGCGCCTGGGCACCGCTCAGGAGTATCTTTGACGTTGATGCGATTATCGCCAGAATTAAAGACTTAGAGCAGCTGGCAGCACAGCCGGAGCTGTGGGATGACCAGGCCAGCGCCCAGCAGATTCTGCAGGAGCTAAACGACAATAAAGCGCAGCTGGAACAGCTCAAAACCTGGCAGAGCAGTTTAGATGACACCGCCGCCATCTTAGAACTGCTGGAAGAAGACTCTGACGAAACGCTACTCGCCGAGGCTCAGAGCACGCTGACCGATATGACCCAGGCACTCGACACTTGGGAACTGCAGCAGCTGCTCTCTGGGGTGTATGACAAAAGCGGGGCGGTGCTCACCATCAATGCTGGGGCCGGGGGCACCGATGCCCAAGACTGGGCCGAGATGCTGCTGCGCATGTATACCCGCTGGGCCGAACGCCAGGGCTACAAGGTCGCGTTGGTAGAGCAGTCAGACGGTGAAGAGGCGGGCCTCAAGTCGGCCACATTAGAAATTCAGGGTCGCTATGCCTTTGGCTATCTTAAGGCCGAAAAAGGCACCCACCGGCTGGTGCGCATTTCCCCCTTTAACGCCAATGGCAAGCGGCAAACTAGCTTTGCCGGAGTCGAGATCATGCCCATTCTGGATCAGTCGATTGAGCTGGATATTCCCGACAAAGATTTGGAAATCAAGACGTCACGCTCAGGCGGTGCGGGCGGGCAAAACGTCAACAAAGTAGAAACTGCCGTGCGGATTACCCATTTGCCGACGGGCATTTCCGTCCGGTGTACTCAGGAGCGATCGCAGCTGCAAAACCGAGAAAAGGCGATGGCCCTATTGACGGCGAAGCTGCTGATCATTGCCCAAGAACAACAGGCTCAGGCCATTGCCGAGATTCGCGGCGATATGGTCGAGGCGGCCTGGGGCAACCAAATTCGCAACTATGTATTTCACCCTTACCAAATGGTGAAAGATTTGCGAACCGGCGAAGAAACCACGGCGATCGCCGACGTGATGGATGGCGCTTTAGACCCGTTTATTCAGTCCTATCTGAGAAAAGATACGCAAACGGTAGCCGCCGAGGTCGTTTAATGCTGCGGTCGGTCATGCCTCCAGGTGCTTCATTACCCTTTCGAAGGTGGTGCTTTGCCCTCGGCGCTCCAATCAGGACTCGCCCGATCGCGGCTGGGGATATCCGCACTCGTCCTGTAGGGTATGGAAGCAAGGACTCCGTTAAATTGATTAAACGTTAGCGCTCCCCCTTTTAGTCAGTGACATGGTTACGTTACTCCTCTTTTTAGTTGCGATCGCCCTCCTTGTCTGGGGATTTGTGCGAGCGCGACCGCTGGGCAAAATTGGTATCTTGGCTTGGCTGCAGTCTGTCGTCTTGATGCTGCCGTGGCTACTATTTTTTGGGTCATTTACCCTCGGCATCTACTTCAATTTGGTCGGGGTGCTGTTTTTGGTCGTGTGCTCAGTCGGGATTTACATCTACCTGGGTCGTCGCCTGCGCGCGCTGGGGCAAGACGAGCTCGCGATGCAAAAGCTGAAGACCGCAATGGCGGCATCCGACCTCACGGCAGATGATCAGACCCCCGACAATGGCGCTCCGGCGACGATGAGTGCATCACCCGCGACAGGCGAGGCTGACGCTACCGCCGATCCCACCAAGGCTGGTGCGGCTGACGATGAAGCGCTGCGACTACCAGCCGAAGACCAGACTTTGTTAGAAGGGATCTTTGGCATTGACACCTTTTTTCGGACTGAGACGGTGCCCTACGATCAGGGGGCCATTTTCAAGGGCAACCTACGCGGCGAGCCCGATGCCGCTTTGGCCCAGCGCACGGCCCTAGCAGACGACCGGCTAAACCAGCGATATCGGCTCTTTTTAGTGACCGACCCG
>CALCPB010000172.1 GCA_937897665.1 uncultured Halomicronema sp.
GACAAAATTCCTGCGCTGCTAGCCGCCACCCACGAACGGCTGAAGGGCAAAACCGTGCAGCGATTGTCACGCAGTTAATCACGATATTCAAAGGTGGGGATAGCAGAGTCGCCAACAGAGAGGTTGATCGTGAAGCTAAAAAGTGGACTCTCCCTTACCGCACTGGTGGCCGTCGTCAGCTGGGGATTAGCCAGCTGCGAACGCGATCGCTCTACTGAGCCCAATCTGGCCCCCTGGATTGGGCAAACGGTAACGCTGAACGCCGATCACCTCGTCTGCATTCCCTTTAGTAGCCGCGATGCGAGGGGAATTGACAGATGGCTGGTGAATCGCGACACCACCGCCTATCTGATGGTGAATGCTGACATCCAATCCGCTTGCCGTCAGGATTTCAACGAACTGATCGGCCCGGTATCGGCAGGCAGTCAAGCCGAAGTGGTGAGCTTTCTCACTGAATATGGCTTACTGGTGAGCCACGAAAACCTCCAAGCCGTTCTACGCATCGAAGTTGAGACCCCGGAACCGTCATCCTTGCTGGTCAAAACCCAGGTTGAAAGTAATGCCGAGGGCTATGTATTGCCTTGGGAACCGTAGCCGCTCCCTCAATCGTGCTGGCAAAATTTCGATTCTGATAGCCGCCTCTGATAGCCGCCACCGATGCACGATCTCAAGATAAAACCGGCAATGCTTCTCTCGCTTTGAGGCCATTACAATTAAAGTGTCTAATCCGATTCGCCCGGTAGAAATACAGTCTCTATGGCGATGAGCAGAACGGTTACCAAATGGACCATTGCCGACTATCACCGCATGATTACAGCGGGGGTGTTGAACGATCGCCAAGTCGAACTGATTGACGGTGACGTGGTTGACATGTCCCCTGAATTACCGATTCATCAAGCAACCTATCGCCGGAGCGAAAAGATCCTAGCGCAAGCTTTGGGCGATCGCGCCGTCATTTTCACTGCGGCCCCAATTACCCTGCCCGAGAACAGCGAACCTCAGCCCGATATTTGTATCGCGATGCCGCCCGAGTCGCGCTACGACCAGCGTCACCCGACACCCACCGATATTTACTGGCTGATTGAAGTTGCCAACTCGACCCGAGACTACGATTTAGGCCCAAAAGCCCAGCTCTACGCTCAGCACCAGATTCGCGAATACTGGGTGATTGACATCCCCCAACAGCGGCTGTGGCTCCATCGTCAGCCCTTGTCGCCAGGCTATCAATCTGTTGTTCACGTCAATTCGGGTACCGTTGCGCCCCTGGCTTTTCCTGACGTTCGCCTGGAGGTGGCTCGTTGGTTGAATTAAGTCACCAGTCCGCCAAGGGTCTATGATTGACAGTGATTTGGGCGATCGCAGGAGCGCACAGCAAAACCATGTTGAATAAAGTACTCAACGGACTGAACTGGCTACTCGTGGCCAATCTCTTTTTTGTACTGGCAAGTTTTGGCTGGTTTGCCACCGCCGTGGTGGGTCGCAGCATGAACGTCAACCTGGGATTAGAAACCTGGTATAGCCTGTGGACACCGGTATTTCAACCCGCGATCGGCATTTTGATGGCCGGGGCGATCGCGATCGGCATTCTCGGCTGGTCCTCCTAAAAGTTAGCCTCACTGCGTGAGAGCTGAGCCCAGCACTCAACATTCGCGCCATCTCCAGCACTCAAATTTCAGACAACGAGTCCAACTCCCAATCTGAACCCTGCACCGGCCACCCTAGACCTTCTTTACCCCTACTCCGCCTTGTTCTCCTGCGTCTTTGAGCGACGCTGTTCGCTCAGCTTCAGCAAAGTCTCCGCATGTACTGCCCGTGTAATCGGGTAGAAATAGCACAGAACCAGCGCACAAATCAGCAGTACCAGCGGCACCGGCCCCATAAACAGCCGAATCGCCACCAACGCGGATTGCGGTTGCGTGGCTTGCTCGGCGATGAATCCCGACCCTTCTAGTGCCGCTCCCACCAAAAATAAGCCCACTGCCAGTCCCATCTTTTGCAGCAGTGTCATAAAGGCATAAAAGATGCCTTCTCGGCGTTGCCCCGTTTGCAGCTCATCCAGCTCGATAACATCCGGCAGCATCGCCCAGGGCACCACATAGGCCGTGGCCACCCCAAAACTTGCCGCTACACAGAGCGCATACAACAATCCAATTTGTCCTGGCTGCAATAAAAACAGCCCAATTTGCACCACGAGCCAGGCACCGATGCCGACGTAAAAGAGTCCCTGTTTTCCGAGGTAGCGACTGAGCAAGTTGCAGGGCACCATCATCACGATCGCAGTGCCCTGTACCAGCAATGCAGGCAAGAAGTAGGAATCAAGCCCCATCCAAAACGTGGCATAGAAGGGAATAATACTGGCCGTAATTTGCAGGGCCAGCCAGGAAAATAGATAAATACCGATGACATACCAAAAGGGCCGGTTGCGAAACGCGATGATCAGCGAGGGGCCTAAGATTTGAGGGGATTCCGGCGGTTGAATATCAACGAGTGGGTTAGGCGGTGGGGACTCGGCAGTGGCACGATCTCGGGCCGGTGCAAACGCCTGCATTTGGCGAGCGCGGGGAAAGGTCCCAAAGACACAAATCAATAATGGAACGATCGCAATCAAGCCGCACACGCCGCCCAACATGGCGTATTGCCGTGCCAAATCAGCCACACTGCCCTGGTCAGAAATAATCAACAACCCCAGCGCTAGAGCCAAAATCGCCCCAAACAGCGAAAAGCCGAGGCGAAAAGTGCTCAGATCCGTCCGTTCGTCATAGTCCTCAGACAGCTCGGCAGTCAGGGTCGTGTAGGGCAAATTGGTGGTGGTGAAAAAGATTTGAAACAGGATCGATGTGATGACGTAATACCAAAACCGAAATCCTGAACTGCCCCCAGGCACTAGCCACATCAAAAAGAACGTAATGCCAAAGGGAATTACACTCAACAAAATCCACGGATAGCGCCGCCCCCAACGGGTTTGAGTGCGATCGCTCAATACCCCCACCAGCGGATCGTTGACGGCATCCCACACCTTGCCGATGAGCAACACGGTGCCCGCGGCGAGGGGGTTGAGCCCCGCCACCTTGGTTAAAAAGATCAGAAAGGAAAAGGCAATCAGGTTCGAGGTCATGCCCGCACCCATGTCGCCGATGCCGTAGGCGACCTTCGTCCACAACGAAAGTTTGAGCGGTGAGGTCACCTGACCCGCCGGGGCGGAAAAATCCTGGGTCATTCCATATCCCTCACTTCAGTAGGATGAGCATATCAGGTTGTATCATGGCTCAATCTTGTTTTGCTGCCGCTCATACTGTTGTCATCGCCCCTATGTCTGACCTTTACGTCACCTTAGACGAGTACCACACCCTCATCGAAACCCTGGCCCTCAAAGTCCACGAATCAGGCTGGGAATTTAACCAAATCGTTTGCCTCGCCAAAGGTGGGCTCCGCGTTGGCGACATTCTCTGCCGGCTATATGACACGCCGCTGGCTATTTTATCAACTGCTTCCTATGGTGGCGAAAATAATCAAACCCGTGGCACTGTCACCTTTTCCCGCGATATCAGCATGACCACGGCCAACCTCGGCAGCCGAGTTTTATTAGTGGATGACCTCGTGGATTCGGGAGCCACATTGGAACGCAGCATCAAGTGGCTAGAGCATAAATTTGGCTTTTACATTGATGAGATTCGCACTGCCGTCATTTGGCAAAAGGAATGCTCTTCGGCCAAACCCGACTACTACGCCCAATATCTCGCCGACAACCCCTGGATTCATCAGCCCTTTGAGAAATACGAGCAGATGAGTTTGGCTGACCTCGCCCAAAGCCGACAGGTGCCTGAGACGGTTTAGCGCCGCAAAAGTTCATCAAATCTGTCCGCCACTCCCCGCTCCATAACGAAAAACCTCGCTCGTCAATGACAAGCGAGGTAAAGTGACAGTCCAAACGGTCCTCAAGGCAAATTGATTGCCGGAGCTGAGGTTGGTTTGAGGATATTCTCTATATTCTCAAGGAGAGCTGCTCCATCAGGTCAAATGGGACAACTTCTCAGTTCTAAACTGCAGTAGAGCGCTTACGCCGCACTGCACCAAAGGCCGCTGCAGCGCCCAATCCCACCGCGAGGAAAGGCTCCGGCACTTTCTCCGCATCTTCGTTAGCGGTGTCGTACCAGCCCTGGCTGCTGTAGTTGAACTTCGTCAACTCGTGAGAGGCGTTGTATTCAGCATCCACATCGGCCACACCGTGGAACCAAATACCGATTTTCTCCTCATAAAACGTGCCTTTCCAATCAGCACCGAGATCCGTCCGGCTGTTGATGTCAGTCATGTCAACGGCAAAGCTGAAAGTCCGCTCATTACCCACAGTGCTGACAGCTAAGTCCCAAGAATTTAGATAGACGCTGTTGCTGTCTTTCCAGCTATCACTGCCGTTACGACCGTTGTAGGTGTAAGCGGTCAGCTTTTCGGCCACGCCGTCCAGATAGAACATCGTGTACTCTTGCTTGTCCCCTTTCGGATTGGGGCCTTCACTCAGCACTAACCAAGCACCATCCGCCAATTTCCCGTTCTTCTCAGCAAAGGTAGAAGACCAGGTCAGCATTTCGCTGTTAGTGTCATAGGTCGTCGTGATGGACTTATGAACGCCGACATTTTGGTTGCCGCCAATGGATTGAGAGTCGTAGGAAAATTTTGCTGCAGATGCCGGTTGAGCGGCGATCGCCACCGGAATCACAGCAGCCGCTCCCAGGGCTAAAAGATCAATACGCATCGTTATCCTCTCCATGTATCTATCAATACGATAGATTCAGGCGAGTGCACCTAGGCGAAGTTACGGTGAAGTTTGATAGCAATCAGCCGAAGCCACTGTAAACTCACGGATTCTTTATCTGGTTTTCCTCAGATAAAGCCAAGCTGAATGCGCTTTCTCCAGAGAATTACTGCCGCATTAAGACTGAGGCATCACGGCTCAAGCACCCGGCACTGCTGAATTTTCTAGATCCTGCAGATCAAATAAGTGGGCTGCCTGTGAGCTTGCTCGCAATGCTCACAGGTCGCACGACAAATCTGGCTCCTTCGATTTTCTTGATAATGCATCAGCCATGCCCAGCATTAGCCATGACACAAGTTACTGGCAACATACTGTTGCTTTTGACACAGCTATCTACGTATCTCTGACAGCCGCTGCGACTAATCACACCCGTCGCCATAGTCAGTTGCGAGGGCTCAGTCGTAAAGCTGATTTGATCTGGCACTATGGGATTCTGATCGGAGCAGTTAGGCGTGAGTCTTTTGCAGAATTGACACCTCAAACGCCTGCAGATTATCCGGCAGGTCGATGAGTTTACCGGCCTCAAACTCCGTCGAGAGCAACACCGTCCAGGCTTCTCTCCCAACTGACACATCCATCGTCAGCGGCTGCTCATAGGAGAAGTTGATCGCCACCAGTACCGTTTCTGTATCGGTCTCTCGCAGATACACCATGTGCTCATGGGGATAGTGAATCAGCGATCGCCAATCGCCCCATTGCAGCGCCGCACTCTGCTTGCGCACCTGTAGCAGCTGCCGATAAAAATTCAAAATCGAGTCAGATTCCTGCAGCTCCTGCTGCACGTTGACCTCAGGATAATTTTCATGCACTGGTAGCCAGGGTTCGACCTCTTTGCCAAAGCTAAAACCGGCATGGGCCGAATCATCCCACTGCATGGGAGTGCGTGCTCCGTCGCGGGGGGGCGGGCTGCCGCCTTCATCGCTTTTGGTCACCGCCTTGTCCTGCAGCTTATCTGCGGGGATGTCAGTGTTATCGACCATGCCCAGCTCTTGACCGTAGTAAAGCAGGGGCGTGCCGCGCACCGTGAGCAACAGCGTCGCTGCCGCTTTGGCGATCGCCTGCGGGTCCACACACAGGCTGCACTCAACCCAGCGCGATAGGTGCCGAGGAATATCGTGATTATCGAGAAAGTAGCAGGGCCAAGCGCCCTCCGGGGTGACCTTTTCTTTCTTTTCGATTTCGCGCTGGAGATAGCCCGGATACCAGGGACTAAAGGGAAACTCGAAGGTAATCGGCAGATGCAGCTCTTCGTTGTTGACGCCGTGAAAGATGATGGAATCGTAGAGGCGATTATCGATAAACGTTTCGCCAATCAGAGCGTGATCGCCATATTCGTCAATGACGGCCCGAATCTCGCGAATGATTTGGTGATTGTCGGGCAGGTTTTTGTCGTAGAGGTGATGGTAATTGTTGTAGACATTTTTGTCCGTCGCCCCATACTTCAAGGGATTGTCGCGAAAATAAGCGTCTTTGCTATACACGCTAGAGGCATCGAGCCGAAAGCCATCGACGCCGCGATCGAGCCAAAAGCGCACGATGTCGTACACTGCGGCTCGCACTTCCGCATTGCGCCAGTTGAGATCAGGCTGGTTTTTGTTAAACGTGTGGAAATAGAACTGCCCCCGCGCCTCGCAGTAGGTCCAGCCGGTGCCACCAAAGTAGGACTGCCAGTTGTTGGGTCGGTCTTGGCCTTCCATCGGGCTTTGCCACAGGTACCAATCGGCTTTGGGGTTGTCTTGACTCGACGCCGACTCAGCAAACCAGGGATGCTCGTCAGAGGTGTGATTGACCACCAAATCGAGAATGATTTTGATGTGACGCTGATGGGCCTGGTCGAGCAGTTCGTCAAAGTCTGCCAGCGTGCCAAAGGTGGGACAAATGTCTTTGTAATCAACGATGTCATAGCCGTTGTCGACCATGGGTGACTTATTGACCGGCGATAGCCAGATCGCATCAATGCCCAGGGACTGCTGACTATCAGGCTGGCCATCATTCAGATAATCGAGCCGCTGAATAATGCCGCGCAGATCACCCGTGCCGTCGCCGTTACCATCGGCAAAGGTGAGGGGATAGATCTGATAAATGACGCCAGTTTCCCACCAGCGATGACTGTTTGTCGGCGCGGCCTTCACCATCATCAAAATCCTTCATTACGAATGCAGCGTTAGCCTAGCATCACGCTTTATGGGGTCGTCAATCTGGAAAAAGCATGAGTTTTAACTGTTGAGTACCTGAATTATCGACTCACGGACGATTGAGATCGCCTTGCCGACAAGATCCAACACTGTCGCTGTTCACTTCACTCCAGAGGTGACTATTACTGGCAGTTGCAAGCAATTGCGCCGCGCGAAAAATCAGATCGCCTGGTTGACTGACAGGAGGTCAAACCGACTTGACGTTGTCGTGCGAGCGAGCACGGTCAGAGCGATTGCGGTTTCGCCAATACCAGACGACATAACTCAGGGCAGCAACCTGCAGGGGCAGCATCAGGGCGGCTTCCTTAAGCAAAAACGGTAGATCAGTTTGAGCGATCGCGGCTCCGCCCGTACTGCTCAGCAGCACCAATCCAATCACGAACGGAATTTTGCGACCTTTCATAGCGTCTCTTGGTGAACTATCGGTTTCTCCTTTATAGCAAGCGGTTGAGCAACTCAACGGTATTGGTGGTGTAGATCACCCCCCGCATCTCCATGACCTAGTCAAGTATTGGAATGTTTTTTCCAGTGACGTAACTCGATTTGGCTAACGGCTGCATCGGGTTCATCCCACTTGGCGATCACCTTTTACCGGAGCCCGCAGCCCGCAACGGCTAAGGTGGCGTCACGATTAGATGCAAGTAACGGGTGCCCTAGTTCACCCCAATTTTTATGCACCGATGCCTGCAGATGAGCACCCACAATCAGCCC
>CALCPB010000173.1 GCA_937897665.1 uncultured Halomicronema sp.
GATCAGGGCGAATCACCGGAGCGCCCGACTGCCGCAGGTCAAGATCATCCGATGTGGTCGACAAATTAGCGCCATTGTTGGCGTTGGAAGAAACGGTAGTCATATTAAATCAGTGGTAACTCTACACAGTAGCAATGGAAAACTCGCCCCTTGATCGCTGAAAAACGACCGATCAGAGGGCACCACCACTAGGCATCAGCGTGATTTCGTTGATGACAGCGGAATCTGGAAGTTGGACAGCATGGAGGATTGTTTGGGCCACGATCGCTGGGGTCAGCATGTGCGATCGCTCAAAATCTGCCTGTACCGTCTCGGTATCCCACAGCGGGGTATTCACCGCGCCAGGAGACACGGTCATGACGCGAATGCCATGTTCGTTTTCTTCAGCGCCCAGAACGCGGGAGAGGGTCACCAATCCAGCTTTACTGGCACTGTAGGCTCCCCAGGTGGGGAAAGCGTTATGAGCTGCGATGGAGGCCACGTTCAAAATGATGCCGTGACCCTGCGTCCGCATGGCCGGAATCACTGCCTGCATCGTCAATAAAGCGCTCGTCAAATTCAAATCCATGAGGGTTTGCCAGTCCTCTAGCGGCATGTCAGCCAGTGAGCCGGTATAGCCCATACCCGCGTTGTTGACCAAAATGCTGACGGTCCCGAAATCAGCCAGCAAGCTTTGCAGTGCGACCAAAGCAACATCCATGCCAGCCTTGGCAAACGCGATCGCTGTTTCGCGCCCAATTCCACTACTGGCACCGGTAATGAGCGCCCGCTGTCGCGTTTCAGAATTCATGAATAAACCCAATGTCCAAAAATGCTGGCTGATTAAAACTGTAGCGTCAGCGAGAGACTCGCTATTCCTGAGACTGTCAGATTAATCTGAGAAACGTCTGAAGAAAGGCTAAAAACAACCTAACTGGGCCTCACCGCTGTTAACCGATAGCGCTGTCTCCTAGTTGTGAGCCCTGAGCCAGCAATTATGGCCACTCCCGTAGTACGCCTGATTGCTGCCACCGTGCCGTGAAAAGGCCACAAATATTGTTCACCCAACCAATATTAACAAATGTAAAGCTCTTTTGGCGGCGTCTCATTTTTGCCTTGCCTATCATAACAGCCTGCCTTGAGGTGAAAGTTTGTCGGTGTCTAAGAAGCCTGGCCATTTTGTGCCGTTTCCATAAAGACGCCAATATCTCGGAATTTTCGATAGCGCCGGTCACGCCGCTCAGACGGGGCCAGCGTCAGCAACATCTCTAAATTTTCGCGCAGCGCATCCTTCAAAATTTGCGTCGCCCTGAGCGGATCCGCATGCGTACCGCCGAGGGGTTCTGGCAAAAGGACGTCTAAAATGCCTAAATTCTTGAGGTCGGTGGCCGTGATTTTGAGCGCCTCCGCGGCTTCGCCGGCGCGGCCCGCATCTTTCCACAAAATGGCTGCACACGCTTCTGGGCTGGCGACGGTGTAAACGGCATGCTCAAACATCATCAGGCGATCGCCCACGCCAATCCCTAACGCTCCACCGGAGCCCCCTTCACCAATGACAGTGCAAATAATCGGCACGTCAAGGGAAAACATTTCCCGCAGATTGTAGGCGATCGCTTCGCCCTGTCCCATCTCTTCCGCTTCATAGCCGGGAAAAGCGCCTGGCGTATCGATAAAGGCAAAAATTGGCATGTTGAAATGGTTGGCATGGGCCATCAGGCGCATGGCCTTGCGATAGCCGCCGGGGGAAGCCATGCCAAAATTGCGGGCCACATTGTCTTTGGTATCACGGCCTTTTTGGTGCCCCAACATGACGACGGGACGCCCTTCAAACCGGGCGATGCCACCGACTAGGGCTGGGTCATCTTTGCCCGAACAGCGATCGCCATGCAGCTCAATCCACACGTCGCTCACAGCTTGAAAGTAATCGAGGGTGCTTGGCCGCCGGGGATGACGTGCCACCTGAAACCGTAGAGCAGGAGTCAAGCTGGCAAAGATCTCCTGACGCAGCTGATTAGCTCGGGTTTGTAACTGCCGCAGTTGGGTTGAGACATCAACATCATTGTCTTCAGCGAGATCCCTAATTTGACTAATTCGATCCTCTAGTTCCACTAAGGGTTTTTCAAAGTCTAGGAGGATCGTTTTGCGTTGAGTCGTCGGCATAATTTCAGCTACAGCGGTGCAAAGATGAAGTGGGCTCCCTACAAGTGCTCAACGGCAACAGTCGGCAGGCACCCACTTCTCTCTTTAGTAAGCATAACGGTTCTTGATTTCCTTTCCGCGATGATTCCCCTCGCGAGCGGGGATGCTCTGGCGATCGCCCCGAAACCACAGGCTCGCTCAGGCGGCAGCATAAACTCGCCATCAAGGGACACAACCCCAATCGCTCAACGCCGCTCAGATTGGCCAAAGTAGCTATAGAGCACTCATCTGGCCACCTGCCAGCAGCGCCCGCCCAGACGATAACAATTGAGTGTGCAGTAATCACGATTACTGCACACTCATCGCGTTCGACCAGCTGATTAAGCTTCAGAGGTCAACGGTGTGGCGTTGAGGTTGAGCAAGGGCCTAAAGCCGTGCCTGACTGAGGCTTGACCAATCAGATCCATCTTCTCCAGGGTGATTTGATTGCGTCCCCAAGAAAAGTTGGTATACCACTTCTCAAATTCCAGCAGCATCGACTCAGCAAAGCAAGCAAACAGCTGCCGGGCGGGCACATCCATGTTGACGATGCTCATGATGCGCCAGTCAATGTCGAGAGAGTGCTCAACGATGCCACCCTTCAAGACGTGAATGCCCTCGGCGTTGAAGTGGCTATCTAAATTTTTGGGATAGCCACCATCAATCATCAGGCAAGGCCGCTTGAGGATCTGCGGATCGATTTCGATGCCCTTGGCCTTGCTGGCCACCCAGACCTCGACATCGGCCTGGGCCAGTGCCGATTCGATATCCGTTGAAATAGTGCCGCGCCCTAGCTCTTGCTGCAGATTTTGCAGCCGTTCTTGGTTACGGGCAATTAACAGCAGCTCTTTGGCATCGGTGCGGGCGTCTAACCAGCGGCAAACGGCACTGCCGATATCGCCGGACGCGCCACAGACTGCAACTTTGGCCTCGGATA
>CALCPB010000174.1 GCA_937897665.1 uncultured Halomicronema sp.
ATAAAACAGGTGATAATCTGCGGTCATAGCAAATGCGGCGCGAAGAAGGGGCTGCTGCAGATTGGTCACCTCGAAGAAAAGATGCCGCTCGTTTATGGCTGGTTGCGTCACACCGAAGCAACTCGTCGCTTAGTGAAAGACAATTACGAACACCTCAACAAGTCAGACATGCTCGATGTGCTGGTTGCTGAGAACGTGTTAACCCAAATCGAAAATCTGCGCACCTATCCGGTGATTCGCTCCAAGCTGTTTCGCGGCGATCTCTCAATTCATGCCTGGATTTATGAGATCGAGACGGGCAACGTGTTGGCCTACGATGCCGAACAGCATGCTTTCGTTCCCCCCCACAGCAAAATTGATGGTGTGGTAAGTCCTAAGACTTATCACGCTGCCTCCCCTAACCATCTGCCTGGCACTGCTCGCCTCTCCCGCGAACAGTCAGAGCGCATATATCGCGGTTCGGTCAAAGCTGCCTACTAAGATGGCAGCACATAATTCTCTACAGTTTAGTAGTAGCGGCCATTTCGCCTGGCAGAATATATTAGGTGTGCCTGGGGCTGTAGCTCAGCTGGATAGAGCAACCGCCTCCTAAGTGGTAGGTCGCGCGTTCGAATCGCGCCAGCCCCGTTCTTTCCCATTCGGTAAAACCTTGATTAATATCAGTAGGGTGCTGTCAGCGGAGCATGACGCACCGTTTATCCAGCGTGTTTACCATCAGAGACTATGGGAATTGCTTAAAAATAGCGTCTCGATCGCCAGGTTCGACCCGGCAGAACCCTGAAGCTCTCTTTATCTATCTTTGGCCTGTTAGTTAGCAACGGGCAGCACCAGCAACGTATTGCCGCGACGCCCCAACACAGTAACCGACATGCCTGGCAAAAGATTGCCACCTCCGTTTGGCTCGTAGAGGCTAGCCTTCCAGCTAACGCCCATAACTTTGACCCGGCCCGACAGATGGGCCGTAATGCCGCGCTCGACAATGCCCGATAGGGGCTGCTAAAAGAATTCGACTGGGATTTGATCAAGGATATACATCACTCATCTCCAGGTTTAGGCGGGACGCATCAACAATTCGAGATGCCAGCAGGCTGCGCCTAGTGGGTTGAATGTGGTTGGGATCGGGCTACTGTCTGAGGGATTCGGTAATGACGGCGATCGCGCCTAAGCACATCACCAAAACAAAGGCACGACTCAGCCCGTGCTCCAGAACTGCGATCATCAGGCGAGAGACGATTTCGAGATCTAGAACAATCGAGATGAAATAGGCGATGGTGCAACCGGCCAAGCTGAGCAAAAAGTATTTCAGCACTTGGGTCGCTAACCGTAATAAATAACTGGGGGAATGGGGATGTCTCATAACGAACTCCACTGGGGCTGTTTGACCTCAGTGTGCGAAATTCGCAATGGATTTCCCAGGGATCTTCGGCAGGTTGCCAGAAAGTTGCGAAGAACTTTGCTCAACATCTCAAACCGTTTTAACAGCAAGCATTTCAGCGGACGAGCACTTTTCGGGAAGATCGCCTACCATCGGCTTAAGTATCGGCAACTTTCCCTTAAAGTGCCGATTTTGCCCGAGTCGTCATCTGCCCCCTAACCATGAGCAATCGTCAACGCGGTGTTGTTTTAACCGATCGCGGTCAGCAAAGATTGGCAACGGCGATCGCGGCTGCTCAGGACGATGAGAAAGATGGCAAACGCTTCACGCAAGCAGAACTCGCTCACAAGACAGGCCTCAGCATCAAGACGGTCAAAAAGATTCGTAGTCGCGCTCAGCCGACTGATGAAAGTTCGCTGCGATCGCGCTTTATGGCCTTTGAACTGGAACTGGAAAGTGCTGACTTTGGCTTGCCTGACCGGTCTGAACCCGAGGTGCCGACGACAGAGACTGAGACCGCTATTCAACCGTTCCCGGCTGCGGCCAAAATTGACTGGGGCGAAAAGCCCGATACCGCTCTGTTCTTTGGGCGCACGGAGGAACTGGAAACGCTTAGCCAATGGGTGATGGCGGAGCAGCGCCGTGTGGCGACGTTGCTCGGCATGGGCGGCATTGGCAAAACCTCTCTGGCGGCCAAACTAGCGGATCAGATCCACGACCAGTTTGATTACGTCATCTGGCGCAGTCTGCGAGAAGCGCCGCCGCTGGACGAGATTTTGGTGCGGCTGATTCAGTTTCTCTCCGATCAGCAGGAAACGGAAATTAATCTGCCCAGCCGTTTGGGAGAGCGCATCATTCGCCTGCTCCATCATTTACGCGAACAGCGCTGCCTGCTGGTGCTGGATAACTTGGAATCGATTTTGCAAGCGGAATCGACCGGGCAATTTCGCGATGGCTATGAGGGCTATGGCGAGTTAATTCACCGGATTGGCGAGGCTGACCACCAAAGCTGTCTGCTGTTGACGAGTCGGGAATGTCCCCGTGAGTTGGCACCAATGGCGGGCGATCGCCTACCGGTACGTCTCTGGTCAGTCACTGGCATCGACCCCGCCGCCGGACGAGAGATCTTGCAAACTAAGGGCCTAGATCTGGATGAAACCAACCCCCAAAGTCAGGAACTGATAGATCGCTACAGCGGAAATCCCCAAGCTCTCCATCTCGTCGCCACAGCCATTCAGCGGGAATTTTTGGGTGATGTCGATGACTTTTTAGAAGAAGAAGGTGCTGCCGTCGAAGATGTCCGCACCCTGCTTAATCAGCATCTTACTCGCCTTGCGCCATTGGAGCGATCAATCCTCTTCTGGCTAGCCATCAACCGCGAACCCGTGGGGCTGGATGAGCTGATGGAAGATCTGCTACCGCCGGTGACGAAGCGAGAAGTGCGGAATTCATTAAGGGGACTCTCTGACCGTTACCTGATCGAGACAGTGGGCAAGCAATTTACCTTGCAAAACGTGATCATGGAGTTCATTACAGATAAGTTCGTTGAGCAGGTCAATATTGAGCTGCAAACTCAACAGTTTGACCTTTTCCACACCCACGCCCTCATCAAAGCTACAGCAAAAGAATTTGTGCGAGAAACTCAGGTGCGGCTGATTTTACATCCCGTGGCTGACACCATCAACAATCTGGAGCAACAAGTTGATGACTCTCTCAAAAC
>CALCPB010000175.1 GCA_937897665.1 uncultured Halomicronema sp.
CGATAGGTTAGATGCACCGGCTCAAAGGGGGTACAGAGCTGCCGCAGCCGCTCCGGTGGAGAGTAGAGCAGTCACCCTTTGTCCGACGGGGAGATGATAAAAACTCCCATTCCCTGCTCATGGGCCTGCTGCACCACAGCCTGATGATGGGGAAAAGACCAGTAGTAGTGCAGATTCACGAAAGCAAACTGTCCTGTCGCGATCGCCGCTTCAATCACTGCCTGTGAGCCGTGGGTGGAAAAGCCAATATGTCGCACTCGTCCCGCCGCTTGAGCTGCCCTAACTACCGCCATACAGCCATCGGGCGCTTGCACCCAAGCCAAATGCTCCAGCGTATTGATGCCGTGAATAGCCAGGCAGTCGATCACCTCCACCTGCAGACGACTGAGCGATTCCTCTAGCTGAGCAGCCATCGTCGCCGCGTCGGGCTTTGGGGGAATTTTGGTCGTCACGGTGATCTGCGATCGCACCCTTGAACCTAACGCCTGCAGCACTTGCCCCAGCAGTACCTCGCTTTGTCCATACCCGCGCGCCGTCTCAATATGATTCATACCTGCCTCTAGGGCCGCAATCATCGTCGCCTGAAAGGTGGCTTGATCCGCCAGCGATCGCATGGTTCCTAGCGAAAACACCGATAGCGACAGACCTGTTTTGCCAAATTGACGATATTGCATGGGTCACTTGCGAAGAGAGCGTGAGTCCAAGCTTTGAGAGAATGAAAAACCTCTTCTAACCTCTCCTTCTCTTTGGCAAAGCTTGCCCGGAGAGCTGAGAAAAGGTACCAGGCATCTAGCATAAACCTCTCCTGAATAAGGAGAGATGCCGCCAGCGGTGAGGTTACATCCTGGCCAGGGCGATCACTGAAATCGTTGTGAGGAGTAGTCCGGAGGCAGAGCGCACAGAATAGCCTCTCGTCCTAATCATACTCACGAACAAGCATGCCGAGTGCGAGCCTATTGCTCAAACGTATCGTTGCTAATCTCGCCCTGCTGCGTGAAATCGGAGGGGCTGAGATTAGAGATGAATTCGCGAAAGGCCTGCTTTTCCGCCTCATCTGCCGCCTGATCAACCGGGATTGAAGCATCCGCAATGACTTCTTCCATTACCCAAATCGGCGCATCCATGCGCAGGGCAATCGCGATCGCATCGCTGGGGCGAGCATCGAGTTCCTTACGAGTTTCGCCCGCACTGAGCGTCAATAGGGCAAAAAACGTATTGTCCTTCAGCGCGTGAATGACGATCCGCTCTAGGGTCATGTCCCAATCGTCCATCAGATTGACAAACAAGTCATGGGTGAGGGGACGCGGCGTCTGTTGATTTTCGAGGGCACTAACAATTGACTTGGCTTGGTCTTGACCGATGTAAATCGGCAGGGCGCGACGATCTTCAGTGTCTCGCAAGAGCACAACCGGATTGCGAGAAATCGCATCAAGTGCAATACCAGCGACTTTCATCTCAATCATTAGCTTGGCCTCTACATCTGACGGTACGGGTTAAGCAGTGGGGGAACTCCACGGTTTAGCTGTGATTTTAGGTGACGGCGACAACTGCAACTGTTCAATCTCTCGCTTTACTGATTTTTTTGCTCAACAATATGACCGCAAAAGCTGATGGGAGCAGACAGCTTCTCTAGCAAATATGAATCAATCTGCAGTCAAAAGGCCATCGAGCACTAAAGAAGATAGATGTTAGCAGAGAGAAAGTTCGGTATCGTCTTTAAGTATGCCCTCATCTCCCACCGGATGGGGGGCGATCGCGGGAATATTTTGGGTAAAAGATTGTGTTTACGGGCCTCATCCAATCCCTAGGAAGCCTGACGCGGCTGGATACTAACCACATCAAGATCGAATGTCCTACTGTCACGGGAGATCGCCTGTTGCACGACATGGCTGTGGGTGACTGCATTGCGGTCGATGGCGTCTGCCTCACGGTTGAAACCGCCCTCAGCAATGGCTTCATCGCCACCGCCTCACCAGAAACTTTGGTGCGATCGACCTTGGGCGAGCAGCCCGACGGAGCCATCGTCAACCTAGAAGGTTCGCTGCGGGTGGGCAGCAAAATTGGTGGCCACTTCGTCACCGGTCATGTTGATGGTTTGGGCAGCTTGGAAAGCGCGATCGCCACCGCCACCTCATGGGAGCTCAGGTTTGCCGTCGCGGCCCCCGCAGTGGCGCGTTACATCGTGTCTAAAGGCAGCATTGCCGTTAACGGCATTAGTCTCACCGTGGCAGACTGCAGCGCTAGTGGTGACTGGTTTACGGTGGCCGTCATCCCCGTCACCTATAGCGAAACGAATCTGCAGCACCTGCAGCCGCAGCAGGCCGTCAATCTGGAAGGCGATGTGCTGGGCAAATATGCCGAAAAGTTTCTCAATCTGGCCCCGTCTCCGTCGAGTCCCGCCGCTGACGTTTCCTTAGACTTCTTAGCCCAGCATGGCTATCACTAAGAATATTCCAAGCAATAATCTGTCCAAGCACCCGGTTTCTATGAAAAACTTGCTGGAGACGATTGACCTGTTCCCAGAAACCGGGTGCTGCAGGCTGGGTAGACCTAGCGGTTTGAGTG
>CALCPB010000176.1 GCA_937897665.1 uncultured Halomicronema sp.
GTCTACCAACTCAGTTGTAAATGCGATCTCAGCCTCCAATTTGTTCAAGTGCAGCCCGACTGCGAACAATCAGGAGCATCGCCCGTCAGAAAATGAATCAATTTAAATGCACTATTTCAATACATCACTTGTAGAAGGTTCTCAACATCATCTGATAGCAGAGGAATAAGCTGCCAGCGCTATCGTCTTACCTTAGATGCATATGACTTTAAGAGTGGAGAATAGGAGATTCGTTCGCGCAGCGTCTCCAGCGGAGAAACTCCTGACCTCTGCGGTGCGATTGTCCTCCGGACACCCTGCGGGAACGCAACGCTCTACTCGCGCTGCTATCGCCCCTCAATTTTAGGAATGGAGAATAGGAGATTCGAACTCCTGACCTCTGCGGTGCGATCGCAGCGCTCTACCAGCTGAGCTAATTCCCCAAGTTGTCTCAACCAGACTAGCGCAGCGGCGCACCGCTCCGGTGCGAATGGCTAGCAGCCAGGCTCCGCCTACGCAGCGCTCTACTAGCTGAGCTAATTCCCCTAATTGAGTTGCTATCGTAGCAGAAACCTAGGATCGCTAAAAGACAGGGTGAATCAGCCGCATGCCCAATAGCCAACGCACTCTGGCCGACTGTACGTTACAAGACCTGCTGCCCCAGCTGCATCTAGAAAGTTTAGACCCGCACAATCCGGTTGTCGTGCATCAGGTGCCGCCGCCTTGGCGGTGTCTGGGCACTGGTAACTATGCTGCCGTGTTTGAACATCCTGACTACCCCGATCAGGTCGTCAAAGTTTATGCGCCAGGGCGACCGGGAATTGAAGATGAGCGGGAGGTGTATCGACGACTGGGAGAGCATCCGGCATTTTCTCGCTGTGACGCCAGTGGCGATACCTTTTTAGTGCTTAAGCGACTGCATGGGGTGACATTGTATGACTGTCTGCAACGAGGCGTAGCAATTCCACCTCAGGTTATCCGCGACATTGATGCCGCTTTGGACTATGCCCGCCGTCGAGGCTTGTTTCCCCATGATGTGCATGGCCGCAATGTGATGATGGCCGACGGCCACGGATTAGTTGTGGACATCTCAGATTTTCTCAAAGCCACCCCCTGCCGGGCTTGGCCCGATGTCAAGCGAGCCTACCAATGGGTTTATCGCCCGCTCATTTTGCCGTTACGTCTGCGGGTGCCTTATTTTTTGCTAGATGGTGTGCGAGCTGGGTATCGCCTGTTTCGCCGCTGCTGGCCTCGCAACAACACAGTGGTGCCAGTGCTGGCCGGCAGAACTCAGCATTCTGAGCATGAGCCCTGACGAGGCGCGTGTTCTCGCTAATGCCCAGTTCAAAAGCTTGAGGCGGGTGACGTCATTCTCAAGCTTCTGGCGGAGTCAGTCCCGACAGAGACAGGATGATTTTTAGGAAGAAGACTCTAACTCTTAAGAGCTTCCTGCTCGAATATAGCGCTGGCTACTTTGCTGAGGACACCTAGGAGCACTCTGCTCCTTATATATCTTTGCTCGTACTGGGACCTCGATATTTCTCTATGACATTTGCCTGGTAAATGTCATGAAGCAAAACATATCTAAAAAACTTATGAATTGATTTTAAGATTGGCATTTTACAAGTGATGATTGGCTGAGTAATCATAGATTCAAGCTTATCGAATGTCCACTTAGGATAGATAGCAACTATGGCTACCCTCGCTGATTCGCTTCAAGCCGATCGCGCCTCTGGCCGATTGACGCTACAAACCGCCACGATCGCCCGAGATTCCACTGCCATTCGCTGCCTTGATTGGGATCGAGACCGTTTCGATATTGAGTTCGAGCTGCAAAACGGCACAACGTACAATTCATTTTTGATTCGGGGTGATCAGACTGCCCTGGTCGATACCTCCCACATCAAATTTGAATCGCTCTATTTCGACTGCCTTACAGGGCGCATTAATCCGGCGGCGATCGATTACCTAATCGTTAACCACACCGAACCCGACCATAGCGGACTGATTCGAGAGCTCTTAAACCGAGCGCCCCACATTACAGTGGTGGGTTCAAAGGTGGCGATTCAGTTTCTAGAAAATCAGGTGCATCGAGCGTTTCAGGCTCACGTCGTCAAAAGTGGCGATCGCCTCGATCTGGGTCAAGGTCACCAGCTAGAGTTCGTCTCTGCGCCGAACCTGCACTGGCCCGCCGCTATCTTTACCGATGACCACGGAACGCAGGTGCTGTATACCTGTGACGTCTTTGGCATGCACTACT
>CALCPB010000177.1 GCA_937897665.1 uncultured Halomicronema sp.
GTTCTCTGCCTGGGCCATGTTCGTTCCATCAGTGGAAAACGACTAGCGCTCAGGGGCGTTTGTCCACATCGCCATCACTTTATCCTGAGGAAATTTCGCACAACATCAGCCGATCTGAGATTTCACCGCTACACTACATCGGTAAGCACCCTCACCCTCGCTCACTGCGCCATGAGTCGGCAAGCCAGCCTTATTCAATACTTAGAGCAAGAGATGGCCGTATCGAAAGCGGCGATCGCCTTGGGGCTGCGGCAAGCTGGGGCCTTACCCAACCTGCTACCGATTGCCCTGTGGAAGTATGGATTTATCACGACTGACCAATTGAACAAAATTTTTGACCGGTTAGAAGCTTTGCAGCCAGGCCAAAACAGCTTTTAACGACGGCAAAATATGCTGAGCGATCGCGACTGACGCCGCGGTTGGCGTCTGCAAATCTGGCACCATCACCACCGCCATACCAGCAGCTTTGGCAGCCTGCACTCCCGCGTTGGAATCTTCGAGCACTAAACAGTCAGCAGGCTCAATCTGAAGCTGGGCCGCCGCGGCCAAAAAGATATCAGGGGCGGGCTTGCCTGCCGCCACCTGATCAACTGTGACCAGCGTTTCGAAGCGATCGCGAATACCCGCTAAAGACAGACACAGCTCGGCTTCAGCAGCGTTGCTAGAAGTGCCAATAGCTTTTGGGATGGCCTGCTGATCGACCCAGTCTAAAAGCGGCAGCAATCCTGTCTGCAGGGGTACACCTTGAGTTTTGATCAGCTGCTGCCACAGCTCGTCCCAGCGATCGTTGAACGCCTCAACCGGAAACTGCTCACCGAAGATTTGTTGAAAAGCGCGATCGGCTTCGACACTGCTACGACCCACTAGACTGAGATACAGCTCGGCGTCGAGGTCATAACCCAGCTCGCGAGCAGCCGCCTGCCAGGCCGCTTGATAGAGAGGTTCGCTGTCGAGCATCAGCCCGTCCATGTCAAAAATCAGCGCAGTCGGCAGCGGCATTTGATTTTCCCATTCACAGGGGCAGTATAGCGGTCAGCCGCAGGGCATTGGCGTCATGGCGACCTGAGTCAGAATCGCACTCTTGATATTACTAGGGTGAGAAGGCTAGGAACCGGGAGAGCCAGATCAGCTCAGAACATGAAATTGCAGGGAACCGTCCGGAATAAATGCTGTGGCAGAAAGAGGGCCACATCGACTTTTCCTCAGGATGTTGGGTCAACCTGGGCTGATGCTCATCCAAAACCGATACAGTGTCTAATAAACCTGGCTCAACGCTTTTTAGAAAGACGTCTCCACAATCATGGGTAACTCGTTAAAGACAACGCAAACCGCTGATGGGGCCTTCTGGGCCACAGACTTGGCGGTACCGACCAGTTTTGGCAATGATGCTGCGGCTCGCACAGCGGCCGCATCTGGAGTCGCGTTATGCGATCGCTCCCACTGGGGACGGTTGCGAGTAAATGGTGATGATCGCCTACGATTTTTACACAACCAGACCACTAACCAATTGCAGTCGATCACGCCAGGGCAGGGCTGTGACACGGTTTTTGTCAATTCCACAGGGCGTACCCTCGACCTCGTGACAGCCTACATCGAAGATGACTCGGTGTTGCTGCTGGTGTCACCGGGGCAAGCCCCGGTGTTGAGCGCCTGGATGGATCGCTACATTTTCTTTGCGGATAAAGTCACTCTGGCGGATGAAACCGACACTACAGTGGCCTTTACGCTATTGGGGCCAGAGAGCCTGCAGCTTTTGACGGGGTTGGGCATCACCGAGCTGGAGCAGGCGCGACCAGCGAGTCATTGGCCAGTCACGATTGGTGGCGTGAGCGCTCGATTAGCCGTCGGCAGCGGCTTAGCCCAGTCCGGTTTTACGCTGATGGCTGAGGCTGAGGCAGGCGCTGACTTATGGCAGGCGCTAGTGACGGCGGGGGCCACGCCCTTAGGCGAGCAGGTTTGGCAAGAGCTGCGAGTCCGGCAGGGGCGTCCTCTACCTGGGGCCGAGCTGACGGAAGACTACAATCCCCTTGAGGCAGCCCTCTGGCAGGCCATTTCTTTTGACAAAGGCTGCTACATCGGTCAGGAAACGATTGCCCGCCTCCAAACCTATCAGGGGGTAAAACAGCAGCTTTGGGGGTTACGGCTGACGGCGCTGGCAACACCCGGAACCCCAATTCTATTAGACGCACAAAAAGTAGGCGTTCTCACTAGCTGTATCGAGACGCCCTCTGAGATTTTGGGATTAGGCTACATTCGCACGAAAGCCGGGGGTGAGGGGCTCACGGTGGCGATCGCCGAGCATCCGGCAGCGGTGGTCGCGATCGCCTTTGCCACTCGGGGTTATTTAGAAGCTTGATCGCAGTTGAAAACGGTGTACTAAAACCGCCTCAAAAACTGGTTACGCCAGCCTCAGAGCACTGGAAAACTGGGCAGAAGGCGCAAAAATCCGGGTGCCGTCAGCACAATATGTCGGGCCGTTATTACATAAGTTTATGACACCCGCGTGCTGGGACGGGTGACACGCGAGATAATCTGAGAAAGTGACAAAATTTTACGCATTCTCCTCAGGTTGCTTTGTATCTCGCCTTGAGTCTTATTGCTCACTTGACCACACTCGTCACAGGCCTCTGTTGTTATGGCTCATCCGACCGAGCAGCCCTCAACCCTGATTCTTAAGCCGATTCAGGTCTCTCCGAGAAGTTTTAAGAGCCAGTTGGAGATAGTTTTAGGAGCCTTAGCCCAGCTGCGGCTGCGAGTAACCGTGCTCGCCAAACTACCCCGAGGTAGCAGCTGGTCAGCCGATCTCCAGCAATACAGCCAGGCGGTTCACCCCACCCCAGAAATCTATCTATTCAGCCGTGAATCAGGGGCCACCCTAGATTGGGGGCAGACGGTGAGAATTCCCACTGCTTACCCGATGCAGGGCCACTATTTCGTTTGGGTTGTCTCGGAGACGGTCAGTTTCTTGCTGGAAGGACAGCGCGAGAATGTGAGCGTGACCACTCCAGAAAGGAACGCCAAGCCCGTATCAGAAGATTCTGCTGGGAGCCCCGGTACGTTGCCCAAGGTCAATTACAACATCACCTTTCAGCGGCCCCTAATTCAGAAAAAAGTTGACACCTTGGCGCTGGTTTTGCAGGCCAGCCTGGATGAGTATGCCGAGCAACCCGCCCTAGAGCAGCTGATCACCGAGTGGGAGGCTCGCGCCGTTTTGCCAGAGCATTGCCATGCGGCGTTAGTCGATGCCATTTTGCTGCAGGGCGGCAGCTACCAAGATCAGATGCAGCAAAAGGCGCGCATGTATCGTCAACAGGCGATGAACGCTTCGAGCCTCTCGACGCAAAACGAATCACTGTTGAATACGCTGCGGTTCAAGGATGACTTTCTCAACACGGTGGGACAAGAGCTGCGCACGCCCCTCTCGTCGATCAAAACCGCGTTGCCTTTACTGTCGTCGCCGAATCTCAAACCCCCGCAGCGACAGCGTTATTTAGACATGATTAGCCGTGAGTGCGATCGCCAGGTGAACTTGATTAAGGGCGTTTTAGAGCTGTTGCAGATCGAGCGCACGCTGACAACTGAGCCCTCAGCGCCGGTCATGCTGTTCGACATTTTGCCGGGGGTAGTGAGTACCTATCAGCCCCTCGCCCAAGAAAAAGGCATCCGTCTGGCTTATACCGTACAGAATACTCTGCCCGCGATCGATTGTCCTGAGCATTGGGTGCGGCAAATTGTGATTCACCTACTGAGCAACAGCATTCGCTTTACGAATCCCGGCGGCGAAGTTTGGGTCACGGCACAAGCGAATGAGGACGACACATTGCTGATTAATATCAGAGACACGGGCATTGGCATTCCACAAAATGAGCTACCCCACGTGTTTAACCATTTTTATCGTGGTCGCCAAAATACGACTGAAGAGGAAGGCGCGGGTTTAGGGCTCGCGATCGTGCAGCAGCTCTTGCTGCAGTGCGGCGGTCATATCAGTGTTGAAAGCCAGCCTGAAGTGGGCACTCATTTCAAAGTCAAGCTGCCGCTGCATCAGGCGGAATAAGCGGCCCGGCGAAGTGAGCCGCTCTACATGCCAGCGGGCGCTGCCCCTTCCCAAAAGGATTTTGCCCGTCACGCCTATCGCTTGATCAAAAGTGGGGAAACGTAGTAACGAGCGGGGCACCCAGCCGATGAGCCAGTTAGGTCATCGCTTGGGTAACTGAGTCTGAAAAAAGTAGCCGACCAGATAGAGTGAGCCGCACAGAATTTTAAGCGCCGTGGGGTCAGCGATCGCCCCGGTCAATCCCTGCTCCAGATCGTCATAGGGGGTGCAGTCGGCCAGCTCGGGACAGACTTTAAGGGCAATCTCTTGGAGGGCCGCTGGCGTCATCGAGGAATGCTCGTGCACGGGGACTAGGTGCAGGCGATCGCCCGGTCGCAACAGCGCGGTGATCACATCGGCATGAGCTTTAGTGGTGAGCATGCCCATCACCCAGGTCACCTCACGCGGCAGCGGCAGTGAGAGCCCCTGTTGCTTCAGCGTGGCAGCGATCGCTGGGGTAGGGTAAGGTTGGGAAATTTCGTCAACATAGGCTCTGAGAACCGTCGCTGCCGCAGGGTTATGAGCCCCATCAATCAGCCACGGCGGCGATTCTGGCCCTGGAGTGGGCCAGGTCAACCATTGCAGTCGTCCCGGCCAGCGGGCCTGCTCGATTCCAGCCTGAATTGCCTGATCGGTAATCTGCCAGCCCTGATCGCGTAAGGCTTGCAGGGCCGCGATCGCGATCGCTGAGTTGGTGAGTTGGTGGGCACCGGCAAACGGCACGCGATACTGAAGGCGGCCTCGACTAGAGGCCAGACAATTGTAGGTTGCTAGCCCCTGCTCGTTAATTTGCGCGGGCTGAGGACGAATCACGGGACAGTCCACCGCCGCCGCGCGGGCTAAAACAACGGTCTCCGCCTCTGGGGGCAGCGGTCCGATCACTGCCGGACGCTGAGGTTTTAAAATGCCGGCTTTTTCCCCAGCGATGTCGGCCAGAGTTGGGCCTAACTGCTGCCAATGCTCTCGACTGAGGGACGTAATGACGGTCACCAGCGGTTCGTCAATGACATTGGTGGCATCTAATCGTCCGCCCAGACCCACTTCAATGACAGCAATATCCACCGCCTGCTGGGCAAAGTAGAGCCAGGCGGCGGCAGTGAACACTTCAAACTGAGTCGGCGTCTCAGGCTCAGGAGTGATGGCTGCTTCCACCTGGGTAAGGACGCTATCAAGGTCGGCGGCGGCGATCGGCTCGCCGTTGAGGCTAATGCGTTCACACCAGCTGACCAAATGCGGCGACGTATAGCGTCCGACCCGATAGCCCGCCTGGGTCAACACCGATGAGAGATAGGCACAGACCGACCCTTTACCGTTGGTGCCCGCAACGTGAATGATGGGCACCTGCTGCTCGGGATGCGCTAACACTGTCAGCAGCCATTGAATGCGCTCTAAACCGAGATGTACCCCAAACCGTCTGTAGACGGCGAGGCGTTGGGTAATTGCATCATCAGACAGGGGTAGAGACATCAATCAGCGATATCAGGCCAGACAAACAGTCTAATCGGAAGCTGACTCGCCTGAGCGCAGGTGAGTATCTGCCCAGCCTTAACGCTCAGGTGGTGATCGCGCGCTGATGGCAGTGCTTCAGAGAATGATGACAACCCGCATTAAAGCGATTTCGTCTCTACTCTAGAGGCCAGAGTACGGTGAAATGAGCACAAAGAGTCATGCCATGCTCACTGCCAATTAGACCGCCTCGGTATTTTTTTCGCCGGTGCGAATGCGAATAATTTCATCCACGGGCGACACAAAGATCTTACCGTCGCCAATTTCTCCGGTGCGAGCGGCGGCAATGATTTTTTCCGTCACCATGTCAACTTGGTCTTCATCCACCACGATTTCTAGCTTCAGTTTTTGCAAAAACTCAACGGTATATTCAGACCCGCGATAGCGCTCAGTCTGCCCCTTTTGACGACCAAACCCGCGCACTTCAGAAACGGTCATACCGACAATGCCAGCATTGACCAGCGCAATCTTCACTTCGTCAAGCTTGAAAGGGCGAATGATCGCTTCAATCTTTTTCATCAGTTTCCTTAACCTCCACACAACCACTGCAACAAAGCAGTGCAGCCCTATGTCTAGCGGGGGCTGTATGCACAATACTGTAACCAGAGGCACATTTTGCCGGATGTATCAGTATATGAATGACGCCGATGGGCTTGGGGCAAGTTGCCCCTCCTGACTAAGCTGGCCCTGATCAGCCGTTGGATGGCGGCTCAGCACCAGCCCCAGGCTTAATTGGAAGCTACTGCCAATCTCGATTAACAGCCCCTAGAGGCTGTCATCATTTAGCGGCTGAATCCTGATGCTGAAAACGGTTCAGCCGCTAGCTAGGTTTCTGTAACGGGCGCGATAATGCCGATGCCACCTGGCTTTCGAGTTCAACTGATGATGCCCCCTAGGGGAGCAAAATCAGTTTGCCAATATGATCGCCAGCAGCCATGACGGCATGAGCTTTTTGCACGTCTCTGAGGGCAAAAGTCTCTGCCACTGGCAGCACGTAGGTGCCATCAGCCACGCGATCAAGCACGTGACGGTAAGCCGCCTGCTCAGAGCCGCTGGCGGCGATTTCATTCAACAGCCAGCCGCGCATTGAGGCCATTTTGCGAATCAGCGGTGTGACATCAACGGTATCCGGCTGGCCCAGTAGACCATAAATCCACAGGGTGCCTTGAGGAGCCAGCAGCCGAATCTCCTGGTTGAGAAATTCACCGGCAGCGACAGGGTCAAAAATGATGTCATAGCCTTTACCCTGAGCCAGCTGCTTCGCTTCTCGCCACCAGTTTTTGTCTTGGGTGACGATCACATGGTCAAAGCGGGCAGCGGGCAGCGCCGCTAAGCGATCGACCTTGTCGGGACGGGTCGTGGTGCCAATGGCGGTGCCGCCATAATATTTCACCACTTGAGCCGCCGCGATCGCCACACTGCTGCTCGCAGCCGGAATCAACACGCGATCGCCAATTTGCATGTTTTGTTTCCACACTAAACAGCCCCAGGCAGTCAGAAAGGGCAGCCAAAGGGCACCCAGCAGGGCGTCGTCAATGCTATCGGGAACGGGGACAGTTTTGCTCGCGGCAACGACATAGTGCGATTGATAGGTGCCCAGCCCCAGGCCGCGACTGGCCGGGGCATCTAAAGTGAGGATCACGCGCTGGTCTAACGCGCGATCGCTAACGCCATCTCCCACTGCCACAATCACGCCACCACCTTCTAACCCTGGCGTAAACGGCGGATTGCCCGAAACTAAGCGATATTCACCGCGCCGCGCCATCAGCTCAGCATGGTTCATGCCAATACTGGTCAACCGCACCACCACTTCCCCTGGGCCAGGCGTCGGATCAGGGCTTTCGACGATGGTGAGCTGGTCAACATCGCCAAACCCCTTCACAACCACTCGATACATGACGGACCTCAATTTGCCGGATGCCCTGATCTTGCCGGATCGAGGGCTACCCAACTATTAAACGCTGTAAAGGTCAGGCCGATAGGAGATGTCGCATGGCCACAGGCTCTGAGCCGCGCTGACAAATCGGGCATCCTTGCGGGACATTACTTTTGCGCAACCGAGCAACCCGAACAGGTCAAGCCGCGACAGCTGTTGCAGCTCATCCTGAGGAGACTGAATCGCCGCCGCGATGCAACAAATTCAGTTTCGTTTACGTCCAACACTTCGAGGTGGATGAGGAGTTATAAGAGCGCCGAACATTGGGGTGAAGTCGTATAAATACGCAGCCATCGCCGCCCAGTGCTAAGTCGGGTGGGCTTAAACGGGCGCTGACGGCAGTGAGCATCGTTTTCCGGATGTTTGCAACGGTTTAAAGAATGAAATCAGAGAACTGAAGCGAAGGTGCGAAGACTAATTTTCGAGAATTTATCAGCCTAACTTTGTGAAGCTTTCACATTTCCGTCGGTTTTAGGCGGCTTTTTTTCAAGCCTCTGTGAAATGCATCGGAATAAATACTGAGTTTTACTCACTCAAAACTATAGTTCTAGAAAGCAGGGGTGCAGAGTTACCGCGTAATTACTCAAACGGTTACGTTCGCAATTGTTCAAAACCTGAAAATCTCAGCTTGGCATGGGTCGGCAACCATTGGGCAGCTTGCCCCCAAAGAGGTTCCTTGTGGTCGCTACCCAGATGTCTAACTGCGCGTTCTTTACCGAGCCTCCATCAATGATATTGCGTCTAAGAACAAAACATTTTCGCTTTGCCTATACCTTTGAGTCTGGGCATAAGCTAGTCGGCACGATCGTCGGTGATGTTTACGCGAATCAACCCGATTTTGCCTTTAATCTGCGATCGCTCACCGCCCTCTGCCTCAGCCCCGAAGGTAGTCTCATGATGGGCTTTGACGATGTCTTTGGCCAATTTGAAGTGGGTCATGCCAAGGTGCTGTTCTCGGGCTCGCACTCGACCGATGCATCGTTCTTTAGCTTTAACTATCGTGACGGCGAAGCCTGCATTTATGATGCCGTGAACGAACTGTGGATTACGACTAACTGGAATCCGCAAAATTGGCACGTTGAAGAGCTAGCCAACCAGCCTTTGGCCAAGCCCCCCTTACCGTGGCTCGACCAGCCCCTGTGGACGATGCAGGCGATCGCCTGAAGGCAGTAACTGGTACAAATACTGAATAGGGCTGTTACGAAAGCTGTAACCGGGCAACTGCTGGCCTGTGACCCTCGTCATACTAGCAACCAAGCTGTGTACTGACTGGAGAGCTGGCCGATGTTGCGAGATGCCCGTGATTATCAGATTTTATTTTTATCGTTGTTTTTGTTGTTGGGGTTAGCTACCCGCGACTGGACGCTGAAGCCAGCGGCAATTGGCGTCGCGATCGCGACTTGCCTACTGACACAATTTATTTTTTCCGTTATTTACGGTCACCGGAGCGGCAGTGCCTCAGTGACTTCAGACCTACAGTTGCCCGCTGCGGTGTTGAGACCGCCCCGTTGGCTGTCGGTGATGACGGGGCTGCGGGCAGTGGCTAGTCAACCGCTGACCAGGCGCAGCCCCCTGATTTCAGCCTTAGGGTTAAGCCTACTGTTGCGGGTCGCTCAACTGCCCACGATGGCGCTGGCGGCGTTTGTGGCGATCGCTAGCAAGTTCATCTGCAAGGTAGAAGGCAAGCACTTTTTTAACCCAGCCAACTTGGGCATTATCGCCGCGCTAACCCTGACTCACGACGCCTGGGTCTCACCAGGTCAGTGGGGCGAAGAAGTCTGGTATGCCCTGATTTTTATCGGCGCGGGCGGCATGGTGCTGAAGCGCGTGGGTCGCTGGGATACCACTGCCGCGTTCTTAGGCAGCTATGCCCTCTTAGAAGCCGGTCGCAATCTTTACCTGGGGTGGACTTGGGACGTGTGGCTGCATCGCCTGTCGAGCGGGTCGCTGCTGCTATTTGCCCTGTTCATGGTGACTGATCCGCGCTCGATTCCCAATGCTCGACCAGCACGGTTGATTTGGGCGCTGAGCTTGGCCGGACTCACCTTCATCTTGCGCAACTATTTTTATCTCTCAACGGCGGTCTTTTGGGCGCTGTTTTTGCTGTCGCCGCTGACCATTCTCTTCGACCGGTTGTGGCAATCAGAACGCTTTAACTGGAAGGTATTTGCACCCCACAAGCCGGTGGTGGGCTAGCGATCGCCTTGGCCTCCTAAGGCTTCGCAGATCGGGGCTCCGAATTCACTTAATTGATTTCCCATCCAAATCTATGAAACGTTTGCGTCCCCTGGCGACGGGGTTAATTGTCGCGATCGCCTGTCTGATCTTTGCGCCCTCAGCCTGGGCCTTTTGCGGATTTTACGTCGCCCAAGCCGACACCAGTTTGTATAACGAAGCTTCGCAGGTGATTATTGCCCGCAACGGCGATCGCACCGTGCTCACCATGGCCAATGACTATCAGGGGGAAGTTCAAGACTTTGCCCTGGTGGTGCCAGTGCCCACGGTGATTCAGCAGGAGCAGGTCAATGTCGCTGAGTCGACCATTATTGATCGCCTAGATGCCTTCAGCGCCCCGCGCCTAGTGGAATATTTTGACGAAGATCCCTGCTATCTGCCTTGTGCTGAATGCATAGATGCAGATCCCTCGGCGACTATTGATCGCCTCACCGAAGAATCAGGGGGCGCTTTTCAGAGTCCGGCAGAAGCCTTGGGCGTCACGATTGAGGCAGCGTTTTCGGCGGGGGAATACGACATCTTAATCCTCAGTGCTGAAGAGTCCGACGGGTTAGAAACCTGGCTGCAACAAAACAACTATCAAATTCCGGCGGGGGCCAGTGAAGTCTTGGGCGCGTATATCCGACAGGACATGAAGTTCTTTGTCGCCAAGGTGAATCTCGACGAGTTTGACCAGTCCGGCTACCAGCGTCTGCGTCCGCTGCAAATTGCCTACGCATCGCCCCGGTTTATGTTGCCAATTCGTCTGGGCATGACAAATGCTCAAGGGCCGCAAGATTTGGTGGTGTATCTGCTGACGTCCCAGGGCCAAGTGGAAGTGACTAACTACCGTACGGTCGAGGTACCCAGCAATTTAGAGATTCCTCTGTTCATCAAAGACGAATTTGGACCGTTCTACAGTGAGCTGTTTCAGCGCAGCTATGACCAACGGGGACGCAACGTTGCCTTTTTAGAATATGCCTGGGATTTGCGGGGCTGCGACCCGTGTGCTGCTGATCCGCCTAGTTTGGACGAGATGCGGCAAGCCGGGATCTTTTGGCTAGAAGACGATCTGGAGCCGTGGGAATTCAATGTGTTCATCACACGCTTGCATGTGCGCTATACCCGTGACAAATTCCCTGAAGATTTGACCTTTCAAGAAACGAACAACCGTCGCCTGTTTCAGGGACGCTACGTGATGCACCATACCTTTGCCAACGCTAACGAGCAGGCATGCATTGCTCGGCAGATGGACAGTTACGGCGGCACTCTCAGTGACGGGGAAATTGAATACTTACGTCAATTGAATCAAAACTACGTCGCCCACACGGTTCCTGAACGGTTTGAACGAGAGTCGAAAAATCTGGCGCGTTTGACGGGGCGTGATCTTTCCACCATTCGGCGACGTATCAGTGCTGAGGTGCCCCAGCCCCAGCCCTCGATTTGGCAACTGCGTTATCCGCCCCAATTGCCCTAACTAGGTTCACCCGTGCATCGCCTCGCACTCAGGGAACGGTCAGACGTGCCGTTCCCCTGCTTCCGGTTCCCGATTTTTGAGTACCCCTCCCAGAGAGATCCCATGCTGACTAAATACCGTTCCCTTTGGATTGGCCTATTAGGCGCGATCGCCGCGCTCCTAGTTTTAACGCCGACCGCGCTGGCTTTTTGTGGCTTCTACGTCGCCAAAGCCGATACCAGTTTGTATAACGAAGCGTCGCAGGTGATTATTGCCCGCAACGGCGATCGCACCGTGCTGACGATGGCGAATGACTATCAGGGCGAAGTAGCCGATTTTGCCATGGTGGTGCCGGTGCCCACGGTGCTGCAAGAAGGACAAGTGAATGTGGGCGATCCGGCGAGCGTGCAGCGGTTGGATGATTTCAGCGCCCCGCGCCTAGTGGAATATTTTGACCCCGACCCCTGCGAACCGATGATGATGTTCGATGAGGCGGAAGCGTTGCCTAGCCCTACCCGATCAGCGGCGCCCCCGGGCCCGACTGTCGATGGTGCATTGGGTGTCACCATCGAAGCCCAGTTTGCCGTCGGCGAATATGACATTGTGATTTTGAGTGCCGAAGAATCGGACGGTCTAGAAACCTGGCTGATTCAAAACGGTTATCAAATTCCCACTGGAGCGAGTGAGCTGCTGCAGCCCTATGTCCGTCAAGGTCTGAAGTTCTTTGTCGCCAAAGTGAATTTAGAGGAGTTCGATCGCACCGGCTTCCAGCAGCTGCGCCCGCTGCAAATTGCCTACGAGTCGCCGCGCTTTATGCTGCCGATTCGCCTCGGCATGATGAACGCTCAGGGCACGCAAGACCTGGTGGCCTATCTGCTCACCCCTGATGGTCAGGTTGAGTTGACCAACTACCGCACCGTCAAAATCCCCTCGAATGCGAACATTCCTTCATTTGTGGAAGAGGAGTTTGGCGAGTTTTATGGCGCGATGTTCGATCGCAGCTATGAGCGTGAAAACAAAGAGGTGGCCTTTTTGGAATATGCCTGGAGCATGGCAGGCTGCGACCCCTGCTCAGCAGACCCGCTGAGTCCGGAAGAACTGCGCCAGGCTGGGGTATTTTGGCTGGCTCCCAACAGCTCCATTTGGGATACCAACGTGTATGTGACTCGCCTGCACGTGCGCTACAGCCGCGACAAATTCCCCGAAGACTTGATGTTTCAACAGACGAATAATCTGGAGTTCTTTCAGGGGCGGTATGTGATGCAGCAGCCCTTTTTGGGCGAAGCTACCTGTCCAGCTGGGGCAGACTATCGGCGATCGCTGCCTGCCCGGTTTGAGCAAGAGGCCCAGACCCTGGCCCGTCTCACCGGCTGGGATATTAATGACATTCGCCGCCGCCTGCCGGATGTCAGAGAAGCTAACTTCGATCCCAATCCCTGGTGGGAAGACCTCTGGCAGCGCTCCAGCCAGTTACTCAGTCCTGTCGTTGGCCAGGGCTAAGGGCACGAACTCAAACCGCCTGCGGCTAATCAAACCAGCTGGAAAATAGTTAGCCCGATGGCCTTCCCCAGTATTGTGATGGGGAAGGCTTTTTATTCGCGCAGATTTTATGCTGAGTTTTTGGGCGCGCACCAGCGGCACCTGGATCAACGTCGCCACCGTGTTAATCGGCTCTGGCCTCGGACTGCTGCTGCGGCATCGGTTGCCGGTTGCCATGCAGCAAATCATCACTCAGGCCGTTGGGTTGCTGACCCTCGTGATTGGCTTTGCCATGTCGCGCAGCCTATTTGAAGTTGAGGCTGGCCCCATTGATGGCGTTATTTTGGGTCTGCTCGCGCTCGTAATGGGCGGTCTGCTGGGGGAATGGTGGCAGGTCGAGAAAAAGCTGATGGCGATTGGCGAAGCGCTCAAAGCTCAGGTCAAAGGCGGCGGCCGTTTTACCGAGGGGTTTGTCGCGGCCAGTTTGCTTTTTTGCATCGGCCCGATGACCATCATCGGTAGCCTCAACAATGGCCTAGCGGGCGACAACACCCTGCTAACCCTCAAATCAGCGATGGATGGTTTGGCTTCTATCGCCCTCACCAGCACCTACGGCACTGGCGTCGGCTTTTCGGCCATTACGGTACTGCTGATTCAAGGCGGGCTCTCACTCCTAGCAGGAATGCTAGCCACTAGCCTCACCGACCCCGCCACCGATCCCCACGTTTTACTCACCACGGGCATTGGTGGCATGATGATTATTGGCTTAGGCTTCAGTTTGCTAGAAATTGCCAAAATTCGCGTCGCATCGTTTTTGCCAGCGTTAGCACTTGGCCCAGTGGTAGTCGCGATCGCCCGCTGGCTTAGCAGTTAGAGAATGAGAAATGCGGCATGCAAAATTAGGAATTAGGAAGCAGAACTCTGAATCCTGCACTCTCTACCCCCACTCTTCACTCACGCCCTCCCCTGTTACAACTCCGCAAAAACCCGTAAGACTCTGGAAGATCTGAGCCATCATGGTAAGAATTGATAGCTTGGGAGTATCGGCCGTGGGCTTATTCGATAGCGTTTTTGACGAAGAAAAGGCTGATAAACAAATTGAGTTAAAACCAGAAGAAGCTTTTGCTGCCGTGGCCCTGGTGGCGATCGCCGCTGATGGCTATCTGTCTGATCAAGAAGGTCGCGACATGACGAACATGTTATCGCGCATGCATATCTTTCAGAGCTATTCCCACGATGTCATGCACCGCATGTTTGACAAGCTGCTGTCGATGCTCAAACTGCAAGGCCCCAGCACGCTGATTGATTTAGCCAAAGCCCAGCTGCCACAAGATTTGCGAGAAACTGCCTTTGCCGTGGCCACTGACCTAGTGTTGTCCGACGGCACGGTGACCTCTCAAGAGCAGGCTTTTCTCGATGATCTATACCGCATCCTAGAGATACCGGGCGATACAGCGCTGCAAATCGTGAAGGTGATGACGATTAAAAATCGGGGTTGACCGACATGGCAAATTCAAGTCGCAATAGTCTGAGCCATTCGCAGCTTAACCAGGATTGACTCTGAACGAGCCTCTCGACCAGCGACCAGAGCGGAATACCTTGCAAGAAGGGCAAGCCTTAGAGACTTGAAAAGCCAGTTCGATACGAATATGAATCGCCCTTACCGGCAGAGCGCGCGTCGCATGTGCTCCATGTTGCTGGGCAGGTCTTGACGCATGCCCTGCTCAACCAAAAAACTCGGGACTGGAATCAACGGCGTCGCCTGAACGGTGTAGGTCAGCAGCGTGCCGTTTTGCCAATCTTGCAAAGTGAGGTCAGCCCCAAAATCGCGGAAGGTGCCTTTCTCAAGCCGAAACTGAATGCTGTGAAAGGCATCTTCGTAAACTTTGAGATAGATTTCGACCTCGGCCGCGATCGCCAAAAAAGCTTTGCGTCCGACTTGATAAAGCCGGTGAGAGTTTTGGTGCGATGTCAGCACTTCGCTGCGGGTAATGTTGGGAAAAAATTCAGTCCAGCGGGGATAGTGGGTAAGCTGAGCCCAAATATCGGCGCGGGCGGCCTTAACATACATTTTGGCAGTGACGGCGCCGCCCGTCATACCGTGGGGTGACGTTTCAACAAAGATGCGACCTCGATGCAAGGCGGCAACCTCTTGGTTTGAGTGCGATCGCGACGTTCCTCTGAAGAGTAGGGAGGGACGCGCCGAAGCGGTGAGTGCGCTGCTAACCATAAAGCCTCAACTCTAAACAACAGAGAGCATTTGCCGATTGAACTGCTTCAAGGCAGACACGATAGTAGTATCCCCCAAGTGTTGTAAAAGTTAGCAGAGGTCATGGGCAAAGCGCATAAAGTTTTCGACAAGCTCGGCGCGATGGTAGCAAAACTGGGTTTAGCATTCAGTAAACCTACCGAAGGGAGGATGCGTAAACCACCTCAAGGCTCGAAATCATCCAGTTTTTCATCAAAACCAGAGGGGTTGTCGGCAATCTTGAAACGAGTGGCGCATTCGGCGCATGATTTCGAAAAGGGTTTGCTAAAGTGTCAGGGCTAATCACCCTATCCGCCCCTGGCAGCCGCCATGATCTTAGTCAAGAAACCCCCTCTGATCGTCACTATTGGGACAGCCTTAGTCTTGGTAAGTGCTGGCGTCTTGACTTACGTGGGGCTGCGCTGGCGCTTGACCCGCGCTCAAGGGTTGCCAGTGGGAGTCAGAGCCGTACCGCAAGCCGCTGTGGCCGCCGTCGCCCTCTCGACGGACACTGAGCAGTGGCAGCAGCTGCGACAGTTTGGCAACCCCGAAACGCAAGCGACCTTTGATGAACAGCTGGCAGAATGGCGCGATCGCTGGCTCACGCAATACGACATTTCCTACGCGCAAGACATCGCCCCGTGGATCGATTCGGAAGTGACGATCGCCTGGGTGCCAGAGTCTGAATCGGTTACCGGCAACGAGTCAGGCACGGTGTCGTTGGGTGAGCAAGGACGCCTGCTGCTGGTGCCGATCGCCGACCCAGAGGCGGCGCAAATATCGGCCGAGAGCCTTCCTCTAGCAGCTGCGTCAGATGAGCCCACGGAATATCGCGGCGTCACACTCACTCCGCTGACGCCAACCTCAGGGGATGAAAACGAGGCCCTGCTGATTGGGCTACTTGGCACCCAATTGATCATGGTGGCGGAGGACGAAAATGTAGCTCAGCAGGCGATCGATGCCTACAAGGGGGGCAAAAATCTGGCTGATTTAGCCGGTTATCGCCGCTCGTTTGAGCATATTGGCGTTCCCCAGGCCTTTAGCAAGGTGTATTTGAATGTGCCAGCGGCGGCGCAACTGCTGGCCCAGTCGGCTCAACCCGCCCTGCCGGCGGCGCTGCTCAACAGCTTTCGAGATAGCCGAGGGCTAGCCGCGACGATGACCCTGCAGTCACAGGGCCTGCAAATAGCGAGCACGAGCTGGTTCGGCCCCGACAGTGACCGCGCCTATGTCGATACCAACGTACCGGCCCAACTGCCCGAGTATTTGCCCAATGACACCTTAGTGATGGCCTCTGGGGGCAACTTTCAGCAGTTTTGGCAAGACCTCAGCGATCGCCAAAACTGGGGTGCTCTGACGGCCCTTAACCCCGATAATCTGGCGCTAGCGCTGCAGGGTAGCACTGGCTTGACTTTAGAAGATGACCTGCTGCCCTGGCTGGGGGGGGAGTTTGCCCTGGCTCTGATGCCGCCACCCAATGCCGACTCAGAGACTGAGGACACCTCGACTTTGCCGAATCCGAGTCTGGTAGTACTGGCGCAGGTCAGCGATCGCCCACCGGCTGAGCAAACCTTTGCACGACTTGATGAAGTGGTCGAAAATCGGTATCGGTTCACACTCACCGATGAGCCCGCTGAGGATGTGGAACGGGTGCGCTGGACATCGCCCTTTGAATCCACCATGCTGGCGCGGGGCTGGCTAGAGAGCAATATTGCCTTTTTAACGGTGGGGCCCGATACGGATGAGCTAATTGTGCCTCAACCTCGGCGATCGCTGGCCCGCTCTCCCCTATTTCAGCTCACGACTGGTGGTGCGCCCTATCCCAACAACGGCTACTTTTATGTCAATCTCGAAGCCCTGAGTCAGACCGAAAACAACCTGTTCTTGCCTGATCTCTCGATTGAAAATCAAGGGTTTCTCAAGGCAATGCAGGCGATCGGGGGCACGGCAACGGTATTAGATGAACAACGCCTGCGCTATGACCTGTATCTAGCGCTCAAGCGCGGCAATCGTCCGGGGCCGCTGCCCAGCAGTGCGTCGGAGCCGGAGGAGCCGGAAGCTGAGCCGTCGGAGTCGAGCCCTACAGAAGAGAGCCCACCGGAGGGTGAGCCGCCCGCTGGGGGCGATCCAGCAGCGCCTGAAGCTGAAGCCGAATCTACCGAGTAGCCTAGAGAGTTGCGCATCAATAGTCGCCCGGATCGCAGTGATTTGGCAGTGTCAAACCCTGACCGAAATTGGCAGTCCTAGGGACATTATTTAAGTGCCAATCTCCCTCTCGGCAGGGGTCAGGCTTGGGGACTCGGCACCGGATGGT